>DAOUIB010000199.1:0-1579 GCA_034428275.1 Anaerolineae bacterium | reverse complement strand
GCGTAACCCTCGGTGTGGTGATGCCATTCACCGGCGCGCTCGGGTCCTTTGGTTCGGATTTCGTCCGGGGTGTTGAACTTGCGGTGGCACAAATGAACGCCGAACTGGAAGCGGCTGGCTCGGCCACGCGCTTTGTGACGGCTTCCGCGGATTCGGAAGGTACGCCCGACGGCGCGGCCCGCGCCGTGCAAACCGTCGTTCAGACAACCGGCACCAACGTCGTCGTCGGTCCGTTGACGACTGCGGAAGTATTGGGCGCCAAGCAATACGCTGACGAAAACGGCGTCGTGCTGGTGGCGCCTGCCTCCAGCGCTCCGGCCGGCGGCATCCCTGGCGACAACATCTTCCGCGTCATGTACCCGCCGGACACATATTCGGCGAAGGCCTATGCGCGCATCGCCGTGACCCGGGGGTATCAAAATGTCGCCATCCTCCATCTGGACGATCCCTATGGCAATGACCTGGCGGACCGCTTTCAGATTGAATTCGCGGCCGCCGGCGGCGGTGCCACCACGCGCATCTCCTATACGCCGGACCCGCCGGATCTCAGCGGCGAAATGGCGCGCCTGAGCGCGGACGTCGCCAGCCTGTCCGAAAGCGGCGAAACAGCCGTGCTCTGCGTATGTTTCCTCGGCGATGCCCAGAAAGCGCTCCAGCTCGCCCTGGTTGACCCCTTGCTGGGCACCGTGGACTGGATTGGCAACGAGGCCATGACCGCGCCGGAGCTACTGGAAGACGCGAGTGTGGTTGCGTTCCTGAAAAACGCCGATTTCGTAACCGTCGGCGCCTACAGCACCGAGACTCCACTGGCTGCGCGTTTTGCCGAAAGCTTCACGGAGCACTTCGGCAATCCACCCGGCCCCTTCACCAACTACGCCTTTGACGCGGCCAACATCGCGATGCTGAGCATACTGGCCGCCGGCAATGACGGAGCAGCCGTCAAGTCCATACTGCCCTTCATCTCCGGCCACTTCATCGGCACGACGGTTCAGGGCCTGCTGGACGACAACGGCGACCAGGCCATCGCCTGGTACAGCATCTACCAGATCAATGCCGAAGGCAACGACTTTGAGTCCGTCGGCCTTTACAACGGTTCCGCTGATTCGCTGGAACTTGACGACTGACAGGGCAGCGGGTCTGTGATCCGTCGCGTTACAGACCCGCCATTCCATGCCTCCCGCCCTGCTCATCACCTCTCTGGTGCATTCCATCCAGGTGGGCAGTCTATACGCGCTGATGGCCCTTGGCATCACCCTGACCATGCGGGTCATCCGCCTGCCCAACTTCGCCCACGCAGAATTTGTGACGACCGGCGCATTCACGGCGTTGGTCGTGTCGCTGTTCCTGTCAGGCTCGCCAGTAGTGATCCTCGGCCTGGCGACCCTTTCAGGCGCGCTGGTGGCCCTGTCTTCACACCTGCTCGTTTTTCGACCCATGTCACGCCGCAAACTCTCGACCTACAGCATGCTGCTGGTATCTTTCGCGGTAGGGCTCATCCTGCGATACGTACTTTTCGTCCTGTCAGATTATTTCCAGTTGTTTGACAAACGCATACAGATCCCCCTGCAAATCCTGGTTC
>DAOUIB010000198.1:0-2766 GCA_034428275.1 Anaerolineae bacterium | reverse complement strand
TGCCCGCATCATTGCGCCATCTACCAGAGCGAAATGCGCTCCTGGCGCGACCTGCCGGTGCGCCTGGCGGAATTCGGCACCGTCTACCGCTACGAACAGTCCGGCGAATTGCACGGCCTGACCCGCGTGCGCGGCTTCACCGTCGATGACGCGCATCTCTTCGTCCGGCCCGACCAGCTGGTCGAGGAATTCCAGGGCGTGGTGCGTCTCATTCAACAGGTCTTCGGCACACTGGGCATGACGGACTTTTCGGCCCGCGTCGGCATTCGCGACCCGCAGAGCGACAAATACAGCGGCAGCGACGAGCTGTGGCAGAAGGCCACCGACGCCATCCTGCTGGCCTGCCGGGAGCTGGGCCTGCAGCACAGCATCGAGGAGGGCGAGGCGGCCTTCTATGGCCCCAAGCTGGATTTCATCTTTCGCGACGGCCTGCGCCGCGAGTGGCAACTGGGCACCGTGCAGGTGGACTACAACCTGCCCGAGCGCTTTGGTCTGGAGTACGTCGCCAGCGACGACACCCGTCAGCGCCCGGTCATGATCCATCGCGCGCCCTTCGGCAGCATGGAACGCTTCATCGGCATCCTCATCGAACATTTCGCCGGCGCCTTTCCGGTCTGGCTGGCGCCGCAGCAGGCCGTCTTCATCCCCATCGCCGACCGCCACGTGGCGCCGGCGCGGGAACTGGCCGCGCAGTTGCGCCCGGCCGGCATTCGCGCCCAGGTCGACGAAAGCCGCAACCGCATGGGCAACAAGATCCGTCGCGCGCGCGAACAGAACATCCCCTACATGCTGGTGTTGGGCGACCGCGACCTCGAAAATGGCACGGTCAGCGTGCGCCTGCGCGATGACGAGGACCTGGGGGCCATGACCCTGGCGGACTTCACGGCCATGGCGACCCGCGTGATCGACGGGAAACTGCTTACCCTGCAGTGAGCCTCAGTTGCGGCAGATGCGCAGCAAGGCATCCGTCTGCGATACCATGCGTTCGAAGCTGAAGTGCTCCAGACCATCGGCGGAATTGCCAGCCAGTCGCTCGCGCAGCTCCGGCTGCAGGGCGCGTTGCAGCGCCGCCTCCAGCGCTTTCCCGTCGGGCCAGGGCACCAGCAGACCGTTGTGGTCGTTAGTGACCACTTCCGGATTGCCGCAGCGGTCGCTGGCGATGACCGGCGTGCCGACCCGCAGGCTTTCGAGCAGGGAATGGGACAGCCCTTCATAGCCGGAATACAGCACGAACCAGTCGGCCGCCTGCATGTAGAGCGCCAGCTGCGGGCGCGCAATCTGCCCCATGAAGCGCACGCGCGGCTCCAGCCTGAGTTGCTCGACCTGCCTTTCCAGCGCCGGCCGCTGCGGCCCGTCGCCGGCCACGATCAGGCGGAATTGCGGCACCTGCGCCAGGGCGGACAGCAGGCGGTCGATGCCCTTCCAGGGCGTCAGGCGCGCCGCGGTCAACAGCAGGGGGTGGTCGTCCAGGCCCAGTTGCCGGCGCGCGCCGAACCGGTCCGGCGCGGGCATGGCGGCCAGCGGCGGCAAGGCATTGGGGATGATCTGGATCTGCGTGGGCATCACGCCCCAGCCGGTCACCAGACGCCGCAACCAGTCGCCAGGCACGATGACGCGGCGGGCCCGCTGCAACTCCCGCGAGCGCAGCGTCTTCTGTAGTTCGACCAGGCGCCCGTAACGTTGGCGCTGAAAAAGCTCGATGTCCTCATCCGGCGGGATCCAGCCACGCCGGATGCTCCGCTCCCAGGCCTGGTCGCCGACAATGCGGTAAACGCGCGGCGGTCCACCGGGGGGCAGCGGCAGGCCGGGCGTGGTGTGCAGCACAAGGTCGGCGCGGCGCATACGGGGCCAGGCGGCGCGGGCGTAGCGTGCCAGGCGCAGCGGCAGGACTCCCCGCGGGATGCGTTGCAGGGGCCAGGCTTGCCCGTCGGTGGAGGCGTCGCCGTAACTGATGACCTCCGCTTCCCAGCCCAGCGCCTGCAGGGCCGGCAGGACGTCCTGCAGCCAGGTGGCGGGCCCGCCGGCCTCCGGCGGCGCGATGCCCGAAGCGACCAGCAAACGACCGGCGCGCCACGCCTGGCTGCGCGCCTCCGGTTCAGACATTGAAGCGAATGCGGAGCACGTCGCCGTCCTGCACCTCGTAATCGCGGCCTTCCAGACGCAGCTGACCGGCGCGGCGCAGGTCGGCCTCGCGCCCGCCCGCGGCCAGCAGGTCCTCGCTGCGCATCACCTCGGCGCGGATGAAGCCCCGCTGCATGTCCGTATGCACGGTGCCGGCGGCCTCGGCCGCGCCGCAACCGGCCGGGAGGCTCCAGGCGCGCAGTTCATTGTCGTTGATGGTGAAGAAGGAGCGCAGTTGCAGCAACTCGAAGGAAAGCCGGATGACCTTGTCCGCGCTGCGTTCGAGGATGCCGAACTCCTCCATGAAGAGCGCGGCATCATCGCTTTCAAGGCTTGCGATTTCGGCTTCCAGGCGGCCGCGCAGCGCGGTGACCAGAACGCCAGGCCCGGCTGCGGGCAGGTCAACTTCTCCCTCCGCCCGCGAATCGTCCACGTTGAGCACGACCAACAACGGCTTCAGCGTGAGAAAGCCGAAGCCGCGCAGGGCGCTACGCCGGGCGGGCGAAAGCGTGCAGGCGCGCAGCGGGCGACCGGCCTCCAGGTCCTGCTGCAGGGCGCCGAGCAACTCACCCTCTTCCCGCACCTCCCTGGGGGCGCGGCGACCCTTGAGGCGGAGCTCGTTGTCAATGCGCTCCAGACGCGTCT
>DAOUIB010000197.1:0-3007 GCA_034428275.1 Anaerolineae bacterium | reverse complement strand
TATGAAAGGCCCGACGTGTCAGACAGGCTGCGGGTACTGGTCCTCTGCACCGCCAATTCCGCGCGCTCGCAGATGGCTGAAGGGCTGCTGCGCCATCTCGCGGGCGATCGCGTCAGCGTGCGCAGCGCCGGCGTCGCGCCATCAGGCGTCAACCCCCTCGCCATCCGCGCCATGGACCAGATCGGCGTGGATATCCGCGGCCAGCGCTCGCAACACGTGAACGAGTTCCTGGCTGAACCCTTCGACACGGTGATCACCGTCTGTGACCACGCTGCGGAGACCTGCCCGACCTTCCCCGGCCAGGTTGAGCGCGTCCACTGGAGCCTGCCGGACCCCGCTTCCGGGCCGGGCGACGGGGCAGGGCGCCTGGCGGCCTTCGTCCGCGTGCGCGACGATCTGCAGCGTCGCCTGCGCGCCTGGCTGGCCGAACAGGGTGACGGCAGCGAAGGGTCAGCGTGATTCGCGCAATCGGGCGAATGCTGTATACTGCGTGTCATGAATGCCGTCCTGCGACGTCTTCATGAAGCGGTTGGCCTTGTTCGATTCGTCTTAAGGGAAAGGAGACTGGTGATGCAGAACGGAACGCTCGATATCACCCTGACCTATTGCGCCTCTTGAAACTACACCCCGCAAGCCGTCAGTTTGGCGGCAGATTTGCTCGGTGACAAGGAACTTCTGGCGCACGTCCGATCCTGGAACCTGATTCCGGCCAGCGGTGGCCTGTTCGAATTCGTGGTGAACGGTGAGTTGCTGTATTCGAAGAAAGAGACGGGTCGTCACGCCGAAGAGGGCGAGATCCGCGGCATCTTCGAAAAGTATCTGGCCGGCCAGGCAGTCGCTGCCGGTTAGATTAAGTCAGTGTAAAGGGCCCGTAAGGGTCTGGCGCTGGAAAATCCACATGAAAATGCTACAGTACGCTTCTGCGGATATTGCGGCGCGCAGCGATGGGCGTCGCGCGCAGAAGCGTTCACGTAACTGAGACAAGGTATGGAGAGGAAAGGAACCATGGCCAAGATGCTGTCCGCAATTATCCTGCTTTCGTTGCTGGTCTCCGGCGTCGGCGTCCTTGCGCAGGACGACGTCGTGCTGGGCCCCGTTACGCAGCGGATCATGGAGCGTGGTGAGTTGGTCTGCGGCGTCAACCAGCAACTCGCCGGCTTTGGTGTCGTCAACGACGCCGGTGAATTCGAGGGCTTTGACATCGACATCTGCCGCGCCGTCGCCGCGGCCGTGCTCGGCGATGCCAACGCCGTTTCCTTCCGCCCGCTGGCGGCCGCCGAACGTCAGGCAGCCATCCAGGGTGGCGAAATCGACATGATGTCGCGCAACACCACCTGGACCCTGAGCCGTGACGTCGTCTGGGGCGCCACCTTCGGCCCGACCACCTTCTACGACGGTCAGGGCATCGGCACCGGCGTCGATCTGGGCGTCACCACCATCGAAGAGCTGGACGGTGCGTCCATCTGCGTCACCCAGGGCACGACCACCGAGCTCAACATCACCGACGCGGTGGCCGCGCGCGGTCTGGATATCACCATCCTGGCCCAGCCGGACATCGCCGCCGCCTGGCAGGCCTACCTCGATGGCCGCTGTGAAGCCTGGACGACGGACAAGAGCAGCCTCGCCGCCCTCCACGCCACCTCCGCCGACCCCAGCCAGCACATGGTGCTGGACGTCACCCTCAGCAAGGAGCCGCTTGGCCCGCTCTCGCCCCAGTCCGACCCGCAGTTCGCCGACATCGTCGCCTGGACCGTCTTCGGCCTGATCAACGCCGAGGAAGCCGGCATCACCAGCGAGAACATCGATGACTTCCTCATGAGCGACGACCCCACCATCCAGCGTTTGCTGGGCCAGAACGACAACGCCTCCGGTTCCTACCTGGGCATCCCCAACGACTTCATGGTCACGGTGATCCGCCAGTTGGGTAACTACGGCGAAATCTTCCACCGTCACCTCGGCGTGCCGCCCTTCAACCTCGGTCGCGGCATCAACGCCCTGTGGACCGACGGTGGTCTGCTCTACGGGCCGCCCTTCCGCTAAAGACTGCGCAAGGGCGCTTTTGACGCAGTGGCGCGCGTACTTCCTGTCACGCTGCTGCTGACACTGTTGCTCCCGGCCGCCGTCGTCCTCGCGCAGGACGGCGTCGTCCGGGGGCCTGTCATGCAGGCCGTCCTCGACCGGGGCCACCTGAATTGCGGGGTGCCCTTTGAGTACCCCGGTTTCGGCATCGTCGACGACGCCGGCATCTTCGAAGGGATCGACATCGACGTCTGCCGCGCCGTCGCCGTGGCGATTTTTGGCGACGCCGACGCGATCAGCTTCCGGCCCCTGAGGGGCGTCGAGCGCCAGGCGGCCATCCAGGGCGGCGAGGTCGACGTCATCTCCCGCCTCACCACCCGCACCCTCAGCCGCGACACGACCTGGGGCGTCATCTACGGCCCCACCACCTACTATGACGGCCAGGGCATCGGCACCCGCGCCGAATACGGCATCTCGACCATCGACGATCTCGACGGCGCCGCCATCTGCGTCCAGCATGGCACGACCACCGAACTGAACATCACCGACGTCACCTCGGCGCGCGGCCTCGACATCGCCGTCCTCGGCTATCCCGACCTGACCTCCACCTTCCACGCCTATCTCGAAGGCCGCTGCGAGGCCTGGACGGCCAACCGCGCCAGCATCATCGGCCTGCACGCCACCTCCGGCGACCCCGCCGCCCACGCGATCCTCGACATCCTGCTCAGCAAGGAACCCGGCACGCCCCTCTCGCCGCAGTCCGACCCGCAATTCGCCGAGATCATCGCCTGGACCGTCTTCGGCCTCTTCACCGCCGAGGAACATGGCATCACCAGCGCCAACGTCGACGACTTCCTGGGCAGCGACGATCCCTCCATCCAGCGCCTGCTGGGTCAGGGCGGCAACGCCTCCGGCTCTTACCTCGGCATCGCCAACGACTTCATGGTGGAAGTCATCCGCCAGGTCGGCAATTACGGCGAAATCTTCG
>DAOUIB010000196.1:0-19651 GCA_034428275.1 Anaerolineae bacterium | reverse complement strand
TGAAATCGGCGACGGGCTCGGGATTGAAGCAGGCATGGCCGCCGGCGACGACCAGCGGGAAGGAAGAATCGCGGTCCTCGCTGCGCACGGGCATGCCCGCCAGATCCAGCAGGTTCAGCGCATTGGTATACAGTTGCTCGTAGGGCAGGCTGATCCCCAGCAGGTCGAAATCGCGGATGGCGTGTTTCGTTTCCAGCGAAAAAAGGGGCAGGCCCTCGGCGCGCATCAACGCTTCCATGTCCACCCAGGGGCTGAAGACGCGTTCGGCCAGCATGTCGGGCTGCCGGTTCAATTGCTCATAGAGGATCATGACGCCCAGATTGGACATCCCCAGGTCATAGATGTCCGGGAAGGCCAGCGCCACGCGCAGGTCGGTCGCGTCCCAGTCCTTGACGATGCTGTTGTATTCGCCGCCGACGTAGCGTCCGGGCCGCTCCGCTTTCAGCAGAATGCGATCCAGTGTGCGCTCAATTTGCTCCGGCCGCATGGCTTTTCTCCCCTGTGGCACGGGTAATGCGATGGTCGCAGGCAGTATAGCGCAAGGCCCGGTCATTTGCAGGCCGGGGCAGGCTCAGAGGGCGGCGGCGATCCGGGCGGCGATCCGGGCATTGTTGGCCAGAAGTACGGTGTTGGCCGCCAGTGATGCGCCACCGGTCAGTTCGGCGACCCGGGTAAGCAGGTAGGGCGTCAACGAGGCCCCGCGCAGCCGTTTGCGGCGGGCCTCCTCATTGGCCTTTTCGATGGCCGCTTCGGCCTGGTCCTGTGCCAGGGCGACCTCCGCCGGCACGGGCACGCAAATCAGTATGCCGCCAGGTCTGTTCATAGCCATTTGCGCGCGAATGATGCCGGCCGCGTCCTCCACCGTATCGACCCTGACGTCTACGGGCAAGGTGCTGGTCCGTGAGATGAAGGATGGCAATCTGTCCGTGCCAAAGCCAATGACCGGCACGCCCTGGGTCTCCAGCACTTCGCGCGTCAATTCCAGATCCAGGATGGACTTGGGGCCCGAACAGACGACGGCCACCGGCGTGCGTCCCAACTCGATCAGGTCGGCGGAAATATCAAAGGGGTGCCCGCGGTGTACACCGCCGATTCCGCCCGTCGCGAAGACGGGGATGCCCGCCTGACGGGCGACGATCATGGTGCCGGCCACGGTCGTGGAAGCCGTTTCGCCCAGTCCGATTGCGATGGGAAAGTCGCGCCGGCTGCACTTGCGCACGTTTTCCGGCGACGTTTTGCCCAATGTATCGATTTGATCCGCATCCAGCCCAACCACCACGCGACCCTGCAGAACGGCGATGGTTGCGGGCTGCGCTCCCTCTTCGCAAACGGCGGCTTCCATCTCAAGCGCGGTCTCAACGTTTTGCGGGACAGGCAGACCGTGGGTGATGGCAGTGGATTCCAGGGCGACGACGGGGACCCCGTCGGCCAGGGCCTTTGCCACAGGGCGCGCGATTGTCAGTTGCATGTCACTTCCTCCGTTTCCGCCAATACGAGTCGATGGCGGTGGACCCGATGCCAACTCTCAAGGAGATCCAACTCCTGCAGGACGTCGCGAGGGCGCAGGTTGCCGCGGTCACCCACGGCGACGTGCATGTGCAGGACCTGCGGATCGCCGGTTTTCAGTTCGTTGATCAGGGGCCGCAGGTCCTTTTCGACGCTTCGGCGCTTGCGCTGGAAGGTTCGCAGAATGCGGGGTTTCGCCAGCAGGCAGGAAACTCTCTGGTCGAGGTCCGGCACAGAATCCTCGAAAGTCACCACATAGTGCGCACTGCGCACACGGGTTTGCAGGGCAGCGGAGGTGACGGGCACCTCCTCCACCTTGTAGATTTTCAGGCCATCCGGACTGACGTCGCGCAGTTGTTGTGGCACATCGTCAAGCGGGATGCGCTGCCGCAGCGAAACGTCGAGCAGTTCGCACTCGCTGGTGATGCCCAGCGGCAAGGCCGTCGCCAGCTGAAGACGGGGGCGGGTGTTGAAACCCTGCGAATAAAGCAGGGGCAGGTCGGCGCGGCGCAACACGCGTTCCCAGATTTTGGCAACGTCAAGATTGCTGGTGTATTTCATGGCTGCAAACTTGCCGAAAGTGATTCGCAGGCGCTGTCTGGCAGGGTTTTGGCTCATGCGCCAAGTATCGCATAGCGCGCGCTTTGAATACATGGCCACCTGGGTATATTCCTGTAGGTATTGCCCACGAAGGCAGGAGGCAGGGCGCATGTGCGGACGATTTGTGCTGGTTGCGCTGGCGGATGAAATTGCCGACATGTTTGATTTGCGCACAATGCCGGAGCCCTTTGCGCAGCGTTTCAACGTGGCGCCTTCGCAACAGATCGCCGTCATCACCAACGAACGGCCCGCTGAACTCGCGTGGCACCGATGGGGATTGATTCCCTCCTGGGCGAAGGAAGCGAAAATCGGCTACCGCATGATCAATGCCCGCTCCGAGACGGCGGCCGAAAAACCTTCGTTTCGCGCCGCCTTTCGTAGCCGGCGTTGCCTCATCCCTGCCAGCGGCTTTTTCGAATGGCAGAGACGGGGCAAGGAAAAACGTCCGGTCTACGTCAGCCTGCGGGACAGGCCAGTGTTCGCCTTTGCCGGGTTGTGGGAAGTCTGGCGCAACCCGGACGGGGAAGTCGTTCCCAGCGCAACCATTCTCACGACCGTGTCGAATCCCTTCATGGCGGATATCCATCTGCGCATGCCGGTCATTCTGCAGCCGGAGGACCACGAAACCTGGTTGAATCCGGCCAGTCGGGAAGAGCATCAGAGTTTGCTGCGACCCTGCGCCGCAGAATTGATGCAGGCCTGGCCGGTCTCGACCCTTGTCAACCGTCCCGTGAACGACACCCCGGAGACCATCGAGCCCCTGTTGTAACCCGGCGCCCGCGCCTCAGTCCTGGTTGCGGCGTTGAATGGCCTCGCCCAGGGGGTCCTCGCCCGGCTCATAAAGGACGCGGCGGCCCCTGCCGCCGGCTTCCGGCGGGCCAATGATCTGCAATTCAAAAAGCAGGTCGATGATTCGCGCAGCACGGGGGTAACCGAGCCCCATGCGACGCTGCAGGAGCGATGCCGAAGCCTCGCCTTCCTCCAGCACGGCCCTTACGGCCTGCTCCAGCATGGGGTCCGTGTCGGAGAGCAGCTGGCTTCGACGCATCGCCTGCTCCCATGGCGCCTCCGACTGCAGGGCCGGCTCCCGACCTTTGTCGAGCTGCGCCCTGCGGCGCCAGAATTCGACGACCGCGCGCACCTCTTCTTCGGAGACCAGACAACCCTGGATTCGTTGCGGGCCGGAGGCATCCGTCGCCAGATAGAGCATGTCGCCATTGCCAAGGAGACTCTCCGCGCCCACTGAATCAAGGATGACGCGGGAATCCACGCCGGAAGCCACGGCAAATGCCATGCGCGTGGGGAAGTTGGCCTTGATTAGACCGGTGAGGACGTCAACGCTCGGCCTTTGGGTCGCGACGATCAAATGCATGCCTACGGCGCGCGCCATCTGCGCCAGGCGGGTCAGCGACCTTTCGGTTTCCTCCGGGTGCGCCTGCATCAGATCGCCAATTTCATCGACAAAAATGACGATCCAGGGCAAATGCGTGCCATCCTGACGTTGCGCCGGCCGCGCGTTGTAGGCCTCGATATTGCGCGCGTTGGCAGATTCCAGCAGCCTGTAACGCCGGTCCATTTCGCGGGTACACCAGCGCAACACCTCAATGATGCGCTCCAGCCTGGTCTCCACAGGACCGATCAAGTGGGGGATGCCATTGAAGCGACTCAACTCCACCAGCTTTGGGTCAAGCATGACAAGACGCAGGGTTTCGGGCGTGTTTTGCAGGAGCAGCGAGGTGGCGATAGAGGCGATCGCCACGGACTTGCCCGTTCCGGTGGCGCCCGCAATCAGCAAATGCGGCATTTGACCGATGTCCGCGGCCACCGGCATACCGGCCACGTCCCGCCCCAGAGGGATCAACAGGCTTGAGCCGCCGCCCGCCCTCTGATCGTCGTAGGTCTCGCTTTCCAGCACGGGCCGCAATGCCACGATGGCGGGCTGCAGATTGGGGACTTCGAGCCCCAGGTAATTCTTGCCCGGCACGGGCGTTTCCAGCCGCAGCCTTCGGGCGGCCAACGCCAGGGCGAGGTCGTTGGTCAGGGAAACGATTTTGCGGACCCTGGTCCGGCTGAATACTGCGCCCTCCCTGTCGTCGGGATTCTCGCGATAGGGTTGAATCGCGTAGCGAGTGATGGTCGGGCCCACCTGCACGTCCACGACTTCGATGTCGATGTCGAATTCCAGAAGGGTGTTTTCGAGCAGCACGATATTGCGATTAATCTCTTCCGCATCCGGCGCAGCCAGCGGGAGGTCGGCAAGCAATTCCAGCGGCGGCAACTGCTGCCCGCGCGCGACATGAACGCGCGCCTCCGGCTCATGATCAAAAGAGAAAAACCGGCGCATGCGACCGTCCGGACGCTCCACAAGTCGAATCTCGCTGCGTCGGCGTCGAGGTCGACGCGCAGGCCTGTTTTGTGGCAGGGGCAACACACCCGGACGGGGTCGGGGAGCCGCTTCCGTTCTGGACTTGACCGCCGGGGAATCGTCATCCGGCCCGGAAGCGGCGGGGCGAGTCGTCCGGCGCGAGGGCGGAATGTGAGACGGATTGGGGCGTATCCGCACGATGTTCAGTTTCTGCCGCTCACCGGTCACAGTCGGGCGACGGGGAACTGTCGGAGTCCCGCGCCTGGAGCGAGGCCTTTGGAGACCTGCGGTCAGGTTCTCCCCGCCCCTGCGAAACAGGGTGCTCAGACGCTGCAATGTTCGGACTACCCGGGACAGATCGTGGCCGAACAGGGCCGCAATGCAGGCAGCGAATATGACGAGGTAAAAGAAAAAGGCGAAGGCGGACCCGAAGAGTCCGGCAATTGTCGCGCTCAGCCCCCAGCCGACGATGCCGCCGCCCTGGCCCGCCCTGGCGATGGCGCGCCATTCACTGCCGCCGCCGGTCACGTGCAACATGGCGAGCAGGGCCAGAAAGGCAATCTGGAGCGCAAGGATTCGGCGGGGCGACAATTTGGGCACGATCCCCGGACGCGGTACCAGGAGCATCAGGCCGAGAGCAACGATGCCCGGCGCTACCAGCAGGCTGCCATAGCCAAACACACTGGAGAGGGCGTTGGCCCAGGCCCGGGCGACGGTCGCATCCGGGGACATGTTGAACAGGGACAGGAGCGATATGATGCCAAAGACCACGAGGACCAGGGCGACGATTTCCCCTCCCCAGGGCGGAAGGCTGTCGAAAAACAGGCCCCTGGCGCCCTGTTGACGCGATTCGCCCTGCTCGTCCTGCGACTCGCGATCGGAGACTTCAGGGGATGAAGTTTCCGGGTCCCCGGGTGGCCGATTCACGACAGGCGCTCCCGCCTGGTTTCGATTCCCGCACCTGCGCCGACGTGGAGGGCGAAATGAACCGTTCCGGCCAGGTGTCCGGCAGCCAGCAATGCTTTCATCGTTCCCTGAATTGCTGTTCCATGGTCAGCAGCGCCGTCGCCACTTCTTCGATGGCAATGCGCTGTTTGCGATATAAATCTGCCTCACTGAGGGCCAGACGCGCCGCCACTTCCCGCACACGGCGACGCTCCAGAAAACGTTGTTCTAAAATGTTGTAGAGCGTCCATTCCGGGCTGGTCAATCCCTGTTTGCCTTCAGGCCGCAGTTGTTCGATAGCCCGACGCATTACGACGCGCAGGGCATTGGCGGGTCCCTGCTCCTCTCGCATGGCTTCCTGTACGACCTGTAGCGCAAGGAGGTTGCTGTGCGTTAATCCCGGGCCGCCCCAATAGTGGCGCAGCGCAGCCCGTACCAGTTCGTTGAAGCGTTCCTGGTTGACCGGTTCCCCGTCACCGGGCGTGGGTCTTGTGGTGAAGGGCAGGGAGCTGACGCCAGACTGACGGGGCATTCCCAGTTGCGGAAGCAGGCCTTCCAGCGCCGCCGAAAACTCGTCCTGCAGGGCCATGTCGTCCAGGGCGCGGGCAATGCGACCCTTCAGGACGTCCAGGGTTTGCTGTTCTTCCGCGCCGAAATCCGGGTCATCATCCCGCGCCCGGATGCCAAGCATGCCGACCGGCATGGCCGCGCTGTTGAGCATGCGTTCACTGTAGAGCGGCAGGTACCAGTAGTTCCCGTGCCTCTGGAACTCACCGGCCTGACCAACGGCCGCTGCAGGCGGCGGCTGGAGCCCCGAGAGCAGTTGCTCCGGTTGATCCAGCAGGTCCTGCTCGACACCGACACTGGCCACGAGTTCCGGACGGGCGGGGACGCCGGACAGAACGAAGGCAGCGCTCACGCGCAGATTGTCGCAAATCGTCGCCAGGTTGGCCTCAAGCAGGGATTCAAAGTCCTTGCGCGTCAACAGCTGCTCGTCCAGGTTTCGCAGCCGTTGCGGAAACTCTTCGTCCTCCGCGGTGTAGATGAGCAGGTTTTCAATGGCAGGCAAGAAAAGGTGGATGAACCATTGCCAGATCAGGATCGCTGCAACGACCGCAAAGGGCATGAATTCCTGGCCCGGTAACCCGAGCACCTCAATGGCCGGGCCCATGTTGAGGATGATGACGAGCGCCAGAGTCGCAGAGGCCGGTCCTCGCAGGAAGGCGCGCAGCAGCCCCAGCTTGATCTGACTTTCGGGCCGACGGGAGCCAAAAAATGTGAGTGGCCAGGCCAGAAAAAGCAGCATCAGCACGACAATCACATTGGAGACGTTGATCAGGGTCGACTGCAGCAGGGCAGGTTCCGCTTCCCTTGCCAGCACGACGGACCAGGGAAACAGGCCCAGCGCCGGGGTTGGCATCGCAAGCAGGAGGAAAACCATCCGCCGCCTGGACTGGGGCGTCAGACAACGTTGGCGCGCGCGGGAGACGTTAAGCAGGGCGTAGACCGTGATGAGCATGAAGTACAGGACATAGAAGGGAAAGAGGGCCCCGGCCTGAATCCTGGTGTGGGGACCAGACCCTTCCGTCTGAACGAGGGAGTTGCTGAACAGGGCCAGCAGCAAAAAGAGCAGGCCCAGCGCGTAAAGGACGCGAATGGCGCGGCGCCGTCGACCGCGAGACGGCAAACCGGTGGTTGCCAGGAGGGCGTCCGACAGGTGATAGAGGGCGGTAGGCACGAAGGCAATGCCCAGCCACTGCAGGCGCAGCGCCAGTTCGTATACCATCTGTTCCGGTTGCAGGGAAACGAAGACATCCGCGACGTAGGCCGCCGTGACGCAGGCCAGCAGTACGCTGGAAACGCGCGTCACGCGATCATGCAGCTCGTTGCTGAGGTTATAGAGCAGCAGGGAGGCCGCCACGATGACAATGACAGCGGTTAGCGTTTCATTGGCCAGCTGCAGAAAGAGGTGATACAGCGTCTGCAGGTCAGACATGGTCTAACGCAGCACTTCTCCGAAAAACATCGCAATTTCATGTTGCGGAAAGTAATGGTCACTATAGCCGGAGAAGGTCAGGCCTGCACGTTGCAAAAAGCGAACCGTCGGGAAATTGCGGGTTTGCACCTCGGCCACCAACCTCATGAGTTGGTTGTCCCGCGCCCACTGTCGCGCCACCTGCAGCATGCGGATGCCAATGCCCTTTCGGCGCCAGGGGCGTGAAACGACGAGGTCATGAAGGCGGGCAACCCCGTGGACCGGGTCCGCGTAGAGCGCAAGGTATCCCAGCAACTCACCCGTATCCCTGTTTGCTGCGATCAGGAGACAGTTGTCCGGTTCCGCGGCGACGTAGAGGCGATGGGCGCCGGGAGTCCATACGGATTCCAGATCTCGCGGCAATCGTTCCGGATGAAAACGGACCTCGTACTGGTCACCGTCGTTGTACAGGCGCATTTGCCAGGCGTATTGTGTGCGGTAGCTGTGGTCCAGTTGCAGGCAGTATTCGATGTCTCGCGTGTGACCTTCGCGAATGAGCAGACTGACCCTGTCAGACATGGCAGGCAGGGGACAGCGACAGACCAGGCCGGCGCGAATCCTTCCGGGCAACGGTCCTGCAGGCGGACTGACGTTCAGGAGCGGTCATGGTTCACGGTCGCATCCGGCGGGCAGCCTGGTTGTCCGACGTCCCATGCAGGTACCACCCGATGGCAGACGATCCAGAGACGGGTTCAAGGCCCTGTGCCGGACAGCAAACTCTAGATTTCGTACAAATAGTCCCGCAACTTGACCCGGGCGGAAGACTGGCGCAGGCGGTTAAGAGCCTGGGCTTCCAGCTGCCGCACGCGTTCACGGGTGACGCCGATCGTTTGCCCGACTTCTTCAAGCGTATAAACGCGTCCGTCCTCAAGCCCGTAGCGCAGGCGCAGGATCTGGGCCTCGCGTTCCGGCAGTCGGTCAAGGGCTTCGCCCAGTTGCTCGTGCAGCAAATGGGACGCGACCTCATCCGCAGGGGCCGGGCTGTTGACGTCTTCCACGAAATCCCCGAAAGTTGAATCGCCATCCTCGTCAATCGGTGCTTCCAGGCTGACGGGCCGGCGCGAGATCTCCATCAGGTCCTCGACCTTGTCCGGCGTGGTCTCCATGCCGGAAGCGAGTTCTGCAATGGAAGGGTCCCGACCCAGTTCCTGGGTCAGTTGCAATTGAAAGCGGCGCATTCGGTTGAGCTGGTCGCCCATGTGGACCGGTACGCGAATGGTCCGACCCTGGTCCGCGACGGCCCGACTGACAGCCTGACGAATCCACCAGGTGGCATAGGTGCTGAACTTGTGACCGCGCTGGTATTCGAACTTGTTGGTGGCGCGGATAAGACCGATGTTTCCTTCCTGAATGAGGTCCAGAAAGGGAACGCCCCGACCGATGTACTTCTTGGCAACGCTGATGACCAGGCGGACGTTGGCGCGCACCAGGTGCTCCTGCGCTGCTTCGCCATCGTCCACAATATCCTGCAGGGTATAGACGTCATCCAGGGGCAGGGACTGCCCTTCGCTTTCGAGCCGTTCACGCGCGAAATCGCCGGCTTCCATGCGTTGGGCCAGGTGGACTTCCTCTTCGGCCGTGAGCAGGCTTACCCTGCCGGCCTCCTTCAGATACAGGCCAACGACGTCGTCCGATTCCAGCGCCTGCTGATAACCGAGGTCTTCCACGATGTCGGTCTTGTCCAGCAGCCAGGGTCGGGCCGCCTCCTTCGTGCGTGCCGGGTCTTCAACCTGATTGTCATTGCCGACCTGCAAGCCCGGCGTTTCAACCGTGACCTGGCGAGGCGCGTCGACTTCCACACCGGCTTCCAGCAGGCCTTCCATGACCTCCTCGAGCAGGGACACGTCCCGCTCGGGCCGGGGCATGTTTTCCAGGATCTCATCGCTGGTTATGCCGCCCTGACGTCGCGCCTGTTGCATAATGCGCGTGTAAATGTCTTCGCCGCCTCGTTCCTTCGTTGCGATCATCGTCACCTTCATCTCGACCAAATGACACACACATGCTCTTCCCTGCGTTTGAAGCGCAAGGCGTTTTCAAAACCGTCGTCGTATCGAACCCTGGGCCGGGATCAGCAGTTATACAGGGGATTCAGCCAGGCAAGTCAGAATGCCACGCACCCGCCAATATGCAACTCCGGTGACTTGCGTTCAGGGAAAGAGTACTGCAATCGAAAACTGCTGTCAAGCAGTCTGGCAGGGGCGCGGAAAGAACCGAATCATTTTATGTATTGCGCACAAACAAAACTTCATTTTGCACAAGATTTTGCCCAGGGTCGTTGACCCGGTCTGCAGCGCGACCTAGACTTCCTCACTGATCCGGTGGTGCAAACCGGGTTGCTGCCGGCATCGCCTGGAGGCAAAGGCCGGATTCTTCCATCAATAGCGCGGCACACAGACTGCAACTTTTGCCCGGATTCAGGGCCCGCCAGACAGGAGAAGTTCGATGCAGGCCATTCGAGTGGGTGTGTATGGCGCTTCCGGGTATGCGGGCGGCGAACTGGTTGAATTGCTAAACAGGCATCCGCAGGTGCAACTCGTTTTTGCGACATCCGGCAGCCAGCGTGGCAAGGCCGTCCCTGACAGCAGCCTGCGTTTCGTTGCCCATGAAGACGCGCGGCCAGGGGACGTGGACGCCGTGTTTCTCGCCTTGCCCCATGGCGCTTCCGCCGACGTTGCCCTGGCCGCCCTTGACGCAGGCGCCAGGGTTATCGACCTGTCGGCCGATTTCCGCATGAACAGTGAGGCTGCCTGGATGGAGTGGTACGGGACGGCCCATCAGCAACCGGATCTGCTGCCCGTTCCCTACGGCCTGCCTGAAATCAACCGGGACAATCTACACGGCGTGGAGCTTGTGGCCGTGCCCGGCTGCTACCCGACGACCACGCTGCTGGGCGTGTATCCCCTGCTGCTGGCCAAGGCGCTGGCGCCGGGTTCACCCATTATCGTTGACGCCAAGTCCGGCGCCTCCGGCGCCGGCCGCACGCCAACTTCGATGACACATCTGCCGGAATTGTTTGCAAATCTCGTGCCTTACAAGACTGGCAGGTCGCATCGTCACGTCGGAGAGATGGAGCAGGAACTGCACAAACTTGACGATGAGGTAGGGCCCGTCCTTTTCACACCCCATTTGCTGCCCATCGACCGGGGTCTGCTGGCAAGCATCACGGTCACCCTGGCGCCGGAATTCGATGCTTCGGAGTCACAGGCCCTGTACGAGGAGACCTTTGATACGGAGCCTATGGTCAAGGTCTTGCCGGCGGGAGACCAGGCGACCATTGCCCACGCGACAAGGCGCGATGGCTGTGTGATTAGCCTGGTGCCGGTGCTCGAACGCTGGTTGCAGATCACCAGCGTCACCGACAATTTGCGCAAGGGCGCCGCCAGCCAGGCGCTGCAGAATTTCAATCTTATGTTTGGCCTGGCGGAGACGGCCGGCCTGACTCCCGAGTCCTGACATGCAACCGGTCGTCCTTAAAGTTGGCGGGCATGATCTGCGGGATGAAGCTTTTCTGCGTGACCTCGCCCTCGTCGTACGCGGACTGCATCTGCCCCTGGTGCTGGTGCACGGCGGCGGCGTCGAGATAGCCGAACTGCAACGGCAACTGGGGATCGAACCTCGTTACCTGCAGGGCGTGCGGGTTACCGACGCCCGGTCGCTGGCGCTGGTCGAAATGGTGCTCTGCGGGCTGGTCAACAAACGCCTCGTGCGCTTTTTGGTGCAGGCCGGCGTCGATGCCCTGGGGTTGAGCGGCGTCGACCGCGGTCTCTTGCGCGCGCGCCAGATGCCGCATGACGAAGTGGACATGGGCTTCACCGGCGAAGTGAATGCGGTCAATGCCGAAGTCATTTATCAAATGCTCGCGGACGGCATCACACCGGTCGTGGCGCCACTCTGCCTGGGGCCCGACTGCGCCTTCAATGTGAATGCCGACCACGTGGCTGGGGCTTTGGCGGTCGCCATCGAAGCCAGCCGCATTGTTTTTTTGACCAACGTACCCGGTGTGTTACAGGATGGCGAATTGCTTGAGGAACTGGATGCCAGACAGACCCGCGAGCTTGTCGGGAGTGGTATCATCCATGGGGGTATGATACCCAAGGTGGAAACAGCCCTGCAGGCCCTGGAAACTGGCGTGCCGCAGGCGCTCGTCACCGACCTGGATGGCCTCAGGCAAAACTCGGGCACCTTGTTTCACGGGGAACTGGAGGCAAGCACAGCTATGGAAGCAGGAGCAGGGGACAGGGTATGACGAAGGAACTGGAGCGGATCGCTGCGCTGGAAGGCAGGCACGTCGTTCAGGTCTATGGCCGCCCGCCATTCCTGATCACCCGTGGCGAGGGGATGACGGTCTATGACGACGAGGGCAGGGCCTTTCTCGACTTCGTCGCCGGCATCGCGGTCAATGCGCTGGGCTACAACGACGAAGGTCTCAATCGGGCCATTCGCGAGGCCCTGGACAGCGGAGTCATTCACACCAGCAACCTGTATCACACGGCAGCGCACGCCGAGCTGGCGGCCCTGCTCTGCGAAACGTCCTTTGCCGATCGCGTACACTTTTGCAACAGTGGCGCCGAGGCAGTCGAAGGAGCGATCAAGTTTTCGCGCAAGGTCGCTTATGAAGCCGGCAAGCCGGACAAGACGGGGATTGTGGCATTTTCCAATGCCTTCCACGGACGGACGATGGGCGCCCTGGCGCTCACGCCCCGCGAGAAGTATCAAAAGCCCTTCCGGCCCCTGATGCCGGACGTCACCATTGCGGAGTTCAACGATATCGACAGCGCGGCCGCTGCTATCGACGGCAACACGGCCGCTGTGTTCGTCGAGCCCGTCCAGGGGGAGGGTGGCATCAATATCGCGACGCCGGAGTTCATGCAGGGTATTCGTGCGCTCTGCGACGAGCATGAAGTGCTGCTTGTCAGTGACGAAATCCAGTGCGGCATGGGCCGCACCGGTTCCCTCTGGGGCTACGAGGAGAGCGGTGTCGAGCCGGACATCATGACCGTCGCCAAACCGCTGGCCGGGGGCCTGCCGATTGGCGCGATTCTGGTGACGGAGGCCGTGGCGAGCGCGCTTCATGCCGGCGACCATGGCTCGACCTTCGCCGGCGGGCCGGTCGTCACAGCGGCTGCGCTGGAGGTTCTGCGTCGCATCAGCCAGCCGGCATTCCTGGCGCAGGTGCGGGACGTGGGCGAATACCTCGTGGAGCGCCTGGAGGAGATCAACAGCCCGCTGATCCGGGAGGTGCGGGGCCGCGGACTCATCGTCGGTATCGAACTGGACTGCCCCTCGGCGGCGTTGGTTTCCGCCGGTTACGACAAGGGCCTGCTTTTGCTGAATGCCGGTGAGCAGGTGCTGCGATTTGTGCCGCCGCTTGTCGCACAGCGCTCCGATATCGACGCAATGATCGCCTCGCTGACGGACATGCTGGAAGACCTGAGCGGTGCATAGCCTGTCCGACGACATTCATGGCGTGAAAGGGTTCCGCGCCGCCGGACTCGCCTGCGGGATAAAGGCCGATGGCGTTCTGGATCTGGCGCTCATCGTCAGCGACAGGGACTGCAGGGCCGGCGGTGTGTTTACCCGTAATTTGGTCACGGCAGCGCCAGTCTTGCTGGACCGGGAATTGCTGCGCGACAATCCCGACGGCATGCGCGCCCTGGTCGTTAACAGCGGCTGTGCCAACGCCTGCACTGGTCAGCAGGGCCTGGAAAACGCAAGGGCGACCGGCGAAATGGTCGCCGACAAACTGGGTTGCGACACCAGCGCAGTGCTGGTGATGTCCACCGGAGTCATTGGCGTGCAGTTGCCCATGGACCGGATTCGGGAAGGCGTGGCTGATGCGTCGCCCGTGAAGGACGGTAATGGCTGGCGGTCCGCGGCCCGGGGCTTCATGACCACCGACAAGTTTCCCAAGCTGGGGTCGGCCCGGGTCAGGTTGTCCGGCGGGCGGGAAGTCAACATCGCGGGCATCAGCAAGGGCGCCGGCATGATCGCGCCGGACATGGCGACCATGCTGGCATGTATCGCCACAGATGCCGATCTGACGGCATCGCAGACGCAGTCCCTGCTGGAAGAGGTCAACGGCGTCAGCTTCAATTGCATTGTCGTCGACGGCGACACCAGCACCAACGACACCGTCTTGCTGCTGGCCAACGGCGCCAGCGGAGTCGCCCTGTCAGACGACGCCGACCTGGCTGCCTTTCGCGATGCCCTGCAGGATCTTTGCGTCCGCCTGGCACAGGCCATCGTGCGGGATGGCGAAGGGGCGACCCGCTTCGTTACAATTGACGTTGAGGGCGCGGCGGACGCCCCCGCAGCGCGTCAGGTTGCCAACACGATCGCCACCTCGGCGCTGTCAAAGACCGCCTTCTATGGCAGCGACGCCAACTGGGGGCGCTTTGCCGCGGCGGCGGGTCGCGCCGGCATCGACTTTGACCCGGCGGACCTGGCGCTGTGGCTGGGCCGGGGCGAAACGCTGGAGGACCCCCTCCAGTTGATGGAGGCCGGTGAACCCGTAGAATATGATGAAGCAGTGGCGACGTCCATCGTGAGCCAGCCGGAGTTTTCGATGAAACTCTCCATCGGTCCTGGCCAGGGACGGGCGCGCGTCTGGACTTGTGACCTCGGCCACGATTACGTGTCCCTGAATGCGGAATACAGAAGCTGATGTACGCCTGCCTTGCGCTTGAAGACGGGCGTGTGTTCACCGGGACCGGCTTCGGCGCCGAGGGCGTCACGACCGGAGAGCTGGTCTTCAATACGTCCATGACCGGCTATCAGGAGATCCTGACGGACCCCTCCTACTACCGGCAAATCGTCACCATGACGGTTTCACACGTCGGCAACACCGGAGTCAACCAGCAGGACCTCGAGTCCGACCGCATCTGGGTGTCCGGTTTCGTCGTGCGCGCCCTTAGCCCGGTGGTCAGCAGCTGGCGCGAACAGGGAGCGCTGGCCGACTGGCTGGAGGAACAGGGCATCAGCGGAATCACCGGCGTGGCGACGCGTGCGCTGGTACGACACATACGTTCCAGGGGCGTCATGCGGGCCGCCATCGCCTGCGGAGAAGGCGCGCAGGACAGGGCTGCTTTGGTGGAGCTGGCCCGATCCTCGCCGGATATGTCCGGCGCCAATCTCGTCGACTCAGTCACGACCGGCGAACCCTACAACTGGGCCACGCACAGCGATCCGCAATGGTATCGCGGGGAACAGCAGGATGTCCGCGGCCCCCTGATCGTCGCCTGGGATTTCGGCATCAAGCGCAACATTTTGCGCATGATGGCCGATCGCGGCATGCGCGTCACCGTCGTGCCCGCCCAAACCAGTGCGGAGGACGTGCTGGCCATGAACCCCGACGGCGTTTTCCTCAGCAACGGGCCGGGCGACCCCGCCGCGGTGGACTATGCCATTCACAATACGCGGGAGCTGGTGGGGAAGGTGCCCTTGTTCGGCATTTGTCTGGGCCACCAGATTCTGGCGTTGGCGCTGGGCGGCACAACGGAAAAAATGCATTTTGGTCATCGGGGCGGCAATCAGCCGGTGCGCAATTTGCTCACCGGTGTGGTGGAAATTAGCGCGCACAATCACGGCTTCGCCGTCAGTGAGGACAGCGAACTGGGCGGCGCGGAAGTCACCCACATCAATTTGAATGACAACAGCATTGAAGGCATTCGCGATACGGAGCGCTCTGTTTTCAGCGTTCAGTATCACCCGGAGGCGGCGCCCGGCCCCCATGATTCGCTATATCTGTTTGATGAATTCGTGAAACAGGTGCACAGCACAGCGACCGGCCAGGAGCCTTCCCGGGGCCAGTAGACAGGGAGACCATGCCAGCTCGCAAGGACATCAAGACCATCCTGGTAATCGGCTCGGGGCCGATCGTCATCGGGCAGGGTTGCGAGTTCGATTACAGCGGCGTCCAGGCCTGCAAGGCCCTGCGCAGGGAGGGTTACCGCATTGTGCTGGTGAATTCCAACCCTGCCACCATCATGACGGACCCGGAATTCGCCGACGCGACCTACGTGGAGCCGCTGACGACGGAAATTTGCGAATTGATTATCGAGGCGGAGAAGCCGGATGCCCTGCTCCCCACGGTCGGCGGTCAGACTGCATTGAACCTCGCTCTGGAATTGCGCGAGAAGGGCATTCTGGACAAGCACGGCATCGAGCTGATCGGGGCCTCAACCGACAGCATTGAACTGGCCGAGGACCGCCTGCTCTTCCGCAACGCCATGGACGAGATTGGCCTGCGTTCGCCCCGCAGCGAGGTCGTGGACAACATTGAGGACGCCCTGTCCGCCGCGGAGGAACTGGGCTATCCGGTCCTGGTGCGACCGTCCTTCACCCTGGGCGGATCGGGCGGCGGCGTCGCGAATTCGGCGGATGAGTTGCGGGAAGTGGCTGCCCGTGGCCTGAACGAGAGCCCGGCAAGCGAAATTCTGGTCGACATGAGCCTGCTTGGCTGGAAAGAATACGAACTGGAGGTCATGCGCGATTACAGCGGCAACTTCGTTGTCGTTTGTTCTATCGAAAACCTCGACCCCATGGGCGTTCACACGGGCGACAGCATCACGGTGGCGCCGGCGCAGACCCTGACCGACAAGGAAATGCAGCGCCTGCGCGACATGGCCAGGGACGTGCTCAACAAGGTGGGACTGGCCACCGGCGGCGCCAACGTGCAGTTTGCGGTGAGCCCCGACGACGGCGAGGTCTACGTCATCGAGATGAACCCGCGCGTGTCGCGCTCCTCGGCGCTGGCCAGCAAGGCCACCGGCTTTCCGATTGCCAAGCTGGCGGCGCTGCTGGCAGTGGGCTACCGTCTGGACGAGATTCCCAACGACATCACGCAGGAAACTCCCGCCAGTTTCGAGCCATCGCTGGATTACGTGGTCGTCAAGATTCCGCGCTGGAATTTCGAGAAGTTTACCGGTGTGCGCCACGTGCTCGGGCCGCAAATGAAGGCGGTCGGGGAAGTGATGGCCATCGGCCGCACCTTCCCGGAAGCGCTGCAGAAAGGCGTCCGTTCGCTCGATATCGGCGAACCGGATTTCGCCGCGAGCCAGGGCACGGACAGCGAGGCGCTGCGCGTTCCGACGGCACAACGTCTCTTCAACGTGGCTTCCGCCCTGTATCGCGAGTCGCCACTGTCGACCATTGCGCAGGAGACCGGTTTCGATCCCTGGTTCATCCAGCAAATGATCGACACCGTTCAGTTGCGGCAAAACGTGAGTGTGTCCGCGGTCGGTCTGGACCAACTGGACCGCGAGACCCTGCTGGACCTGCGCCGACAGGGCTTCAGCGACGTCACCCTGGCGCAACTGCTGGAGACGGATGAAGCTTCCTTGCGGAAACGGCAAAAGGAGCTTGGGCTTCGCCCCAGTTTCTATCGGGTGGATACCTGCGCGGCCGAATTCGAGGCCAAAACTCCCTATCTGTATTCCACCTGGGAGGAAGATGACGAGGCCGAACCTACGGACCAGCGCAAGATCATTGTATTGGGTGGCGGCCCCAATCGCATCGGCCAGGGCATCGAATTCGACTACTGCTGCGTCCATGCCTGTTTCGCCATGCGCGATCTGGGCTTTGAAACGATCATGGTCAATTGCAATCCGGAGACCGTCAGCACCGACTACGACACGGCCGACCGGCTTTACTTCGAGCCACTGACGGCCGGGGACGTGTTGAACATCATTGAAGAAGAAAATCCTGAAGGCGTGCTCGTGCAATTCGGGGGCCAGACGCCCCTGAATATCGCCGGCGCCCTGGACGCCGCCGGCGCGCCCATCATTGGCACGCCCTTTGAGGCCATCGATCTTGCCGAGGACCGCGAGCGTTTTGGCGACCTGATGCGTTCGCTGGGAATCCGCCAGCCCGCGGGCACAACGGCCAACACCCGTGACGAAGCCATTGCGGCCGTCGAGCGTATCGGGTTCCCCCTGCTGGTGCGACCCAGTTACGTGCTGGGCGGTCGAGGAATGGCGATCATCTATGACATGGATGGTCTGAATGCCTGGCTGGATGAGAATCTGGACCTGGTCGGTTTGCCGCTGTTGATGGACCGCTTCCTCGAAAGCGCTGTGGAAATCGACGTGGACGCCCTTTGCGACGGCGAACGCGTCACCATCGGCGGCATCATGCAACACATCGAACACGCCGGCGTACACAGCGGCGATTCGGCCTGCGTATTGCCCGCCTGGAAACTGGGCATGGTGGAACTGGCGACCATCCGCGATTACACGCGTCGCATAGGCCTCGCGCTGGGGGTGCGCGGTCTGTTCAACATCCAGTTCGCCATTCACGATGACGAGGTTTACGTTCTGGAAGCCAATCCCCGATCCAGCCGCACGGTGCCCTTCGTCAGCAAGGCCACGGGCGTCCCGCTGGCGCGGCTGGCGGCCCAGATCGCTGCCGGCCACAGCCTTGCCGACCTCGGCTTTCTGGAAGAACCGCCCATCGACGGCTTCTTTATCAAGGAGGCCGTCCTGCCGTTTCGCAAGTTCCCGGGCGCGGATGCCCGCCTGTCGCCGGAGATGCGTTCGACCGGTGAAGTCATGGGTCATGCCTCCAGCTTCGGTCACGCCTTCGTCAAGGCGCAGATGGCCACAGGGACCAGCCTGCCGACAAAGGGAGTGGTTGCCATCAGCGTCAGCAATGAGGACAAGGGCGGAATCGCCGGCATAGCGCGCGATTTCCAGCGCATGGGATTCGAACTGGTGGCGACGGAGGGTACGGCCCGCATGCTGGAAGTCGTCGGTATTCCGGTGCGCATGGTGCGCAAGGAAGATGAGGCGAGCCCGAACGTCGTGGACATGCTGGCCGATGGCGACATCGACCTGGTGATCACCACCCCGACCGACAAACAGAACCACAGCGACGGGTCGTTGATGCGCAGTTCTGCCTGGCAATACGGCGTGCCGATCATCACCACGCTGGAGCAGGCGGCAGCGGCGGCCCGCGGCATACGAGCCCTGCATGAAGCGCCACTGGCCGTCCGCAGTTTGCAGTCGCACCACGCCCTGCAGGCCCCCTGAAACCGGTTTGGCCGGCAGATTTGCACCTGCGGCTGTTGTGGAAGTCGCTTCATTCCCTGTGATACACTGCCCCGTACCAACGGGACGCAGCAGCTGAACGGAGAACCGGTGACCGACGGCCACGAGCGTTATCTGCAGGAAGTATTGATATCCGAAGAACGTTTGCGCCAACGAATCGCCGAACTGGGCAAGGAAATCTCTACCGACTATCAGGGCTGTTCCGGACTGCTGCTGGTCTGCGTGCTCAAGGGCGGCATCCTCTTCCTGGCAGACCTCATGCGTCATATTCAGGTGCCGCACGGCATCGATTTTCTCGCCGTCTCCAGCTACGGCGTTGGCGCGCGCCAGTCCCGGGGCGAGGTCCGTATCATGATGGACCTCAGTTCGCAAATCGCCGGTCAGCACGTGCTGATCATTGAAGACATCATCGACAGCGGCCACACCCTGCGATACGTCATGGAGATGCTGCAGGCGCGCCGCCCGGCAAGTCTGAAACTGTGCGCCCTGCTGAACAAGGTCTCGCGCCGACGCGTGGACATTCGCGTGGACTACACGGGATTCGAAATCGAGGACCGCTTTGTATTTGGCTACGGCCTCGACCTGGACGAGAAGTATCGCAACCTGCCATTTGTCGGAGTGGCGGATCTGTCGCTGACGGGCGATGCCTGAGGCAATTGCGCGCAGGCCCCACAGGCCACTCTTCTGGCCGGAAACAGTTTCTCAACTGCAAGCCATCGTCGCTGAAATGGACCAACCCGTCTTTCTGGTTGGTGGGGCGGTGCGGGACGCCCTTGCCGGCCGACCGGTGCACGACATTGACCTTGCGCTCGCTGACGGTGGCGTCCGAACGTCGCGTCGCATTGCCAACGCTCTCGGTGGCAATTGCTACGCGCTGGACCGCGAACGGGACGTTGGGCGGGCCCTGCTGGATTCCGGACAGGGCCAGCTCCGCATAGACGTCGCCCGCTTTCGCGGCGCGGACCTGCGCGCCGACCTGTTGGACCGGGACTTCACCATCAACGCCATGGCGGTCGAGTTGGCGGGGGACTGCGACCTGCTCATTGACCCGCTGGACGGAGAGGCGGACCTTAGGGCGCGACGCCTGCGTCAATGCCATGGCGACTCGCTGGCGAATGATCCCCTGCGCGTATTGCGCGCCCTGCGCCTCGCTGC
>DAOUIB010000195.1:0-4114 GCA_034428275.1 Anaerolineae bacterium | reverse complement strand
CCAGAAAGGGACGCAGGCCCCACAGCGCCTGGCCCAGCTTCGCGCCCAGCGCCGACGGCAACCAGGCGAGCCAGTTGTAGCTGTGGTCGCGCGCCAGCAGGGCTGCCGCGTTCCAGCGCGTGCCGGTGGGCAGCGTGCTACGCAGGGGCAGCAGCAGCAGCAACAACAGCAGCGACGCGTGGAAGAGGACGCGGCGCAGCCTCATGACGTCATTTGAAGCGGAACAGGCGCAGCCCCAGGGCGAAGAAAGCGACGCAGAAAAGGACCAGCACGGCCAGCGAGGGCAGCAGTTCCGGCAGGCCGCCGTCGCGCCAGATCAGGTGATGAAAGCCCTCCATCGCCCAGGCGACCGGCGTCAGTTTGCCGATGAGCTGCATAAAGGGTGGCGCCAGCGACAATGGCCACCAGGCTCCGCCCAGCGCCGCCATGATCATGGCGATCAGCGCCGAAAGCAGGGACGCCTGCTCCTGGCTGCGGATCAGACCGGCCAGCGCGATGCCCAGCGCCGTCACGCACAGGACGTACACCAGCGTCAGCAGCGCCAGCAGAAAGGGTTCCCTGCCCACGTCGAGGCCGATGGCGAAGCCGACCGCGAAGATGATCAGAAATTGCAAAATGCCGGTCGCGACGCGCGCCAGGATTTTGCCGGCGAGGATTTCGCGGCGGCGCAGCGGCAGCGTCGCCATACGCGCCAGGGTGCCCTCGCGGCGCTCGCGCAAGATGACGGCCATGCCGCCGCCCATGACGTTGAAGAGCGCGTAGAAAGTGGCCATGCCCGGCACCGACTGGGCAAAGCCGCCGGGAATGTCGGAATCTCCCTGCCCTTCACCAGTTTGCGTCAATTCAACCAGGGCCGGGCGCGCCGACCAGGCTGCACGGGCAAGGCCCTGCGCGGCCTCACGATAGTCCGCCAGGCTTTCCTCATTCAGCCCCAGCGCGTCGTGCAGGGCCCGCGCCGCTGCGTCCGCTGCGACGGCGCCGTTGGTCGACGACAGGGCGACCTGGACGCCTTGCCAGAGCGGGTCAGCCGTCGGGAAGGCCGCCCTGCTGTAGAAGGGCAACACAACCCCTTCCTGCGCCGCCAGTTTCGCGCCGAAGCCCTCCGGTATCCGCAACATTCCGTCAGAATCGCCCTGGCGCAGGCGGGCGAGGGCCGCTTCCAGGTCCACCCCTTCGCTTTCGTCCCCGCCACATGCTTCGCCGGCGGCCGGACAGACCAGCAGGGTCGGGCCCTGCGCCACCAGCGCGTCCACCAGTTGACGGGAATGCGGGCTGTCGTCCTCATCCAGCAGGTCCAGACGCAGGGTGAGAACCCCTTCGGCGCGGCCTCCCAGGGCGAAGCCCAGCACCAGGGTGAGCACGACGGGCACCAGCACCAGCTGAATGACGTTGCTGCGGCTGCGCAGGAAGATCTGCAGGTCCAGCCGGGCGATGATCCATGCATGTCGCATGCGCTATACCTCAACCCGTCGCCGGAACAGCCACAGGCCGACGCCGAAGAGCGCCAGCCCCTGCAGCGTCAGCACCAGGGCGTTCAGACCCACGTCGCTGTCGCCAAGCCCCAGGCGCGTCATGCCTTCCACGCCCCAGTAGATCATCGACAGCCAGGACCAGGGTTCCGGCACCGTGAAGCCGTAGGCGCCGCCCAGCATGGCCAACATAATGTTGACCAGCGCGCCGATCGCGCCGATCTGCTCAACTCGCTGCACAAAGGCCACCAGCAGGACGCCCAGCCCGGCTACGGCCAGAGAGAGGGGCAGCAAAATGGCGAAGAGCGCCGGCAGGCTGGCGCTCCACAGGAAAAACAGGCGCCCCTCGATCAGGCTGGCGAAGAGCGACAGCGCGACCAGCAGCAGCAGCAGCTGGAATAGCGCCGTGACCCAGGTGCCCAGCAGTTTGCCGGCGAGGAAAGCGCCGCGCGTGGTGGACGTCGTCAGGATGCGCTGCAAGGTGCCCGCCTGGCGCTCCTCGACTACGCCCAGCACGCCAAACTGGGCGGCAAAGAGGGCGAAGAAGGTCGCCTGCGCCACGCCAATGAAGGCCAGTATGCGTGTCGACTGCCGCAGGGCATGGTCGTCGACCGGCCCTGCCTGCTGCACTTCGGCGACGGCGCCGCCGGCCAGGTCCGCGAAGGCGCAGGCCAGCGCCCCGGAGATCGCCTCGTCGTCGCCGGCGGCTGCCAGGCGCAGGGCCGCCAGTGGCTCCTGCCCGATCAGCGCGTTGACCGCCGCGCCCAGCGCGATGTTGCCCGCCAGCAGGCGTTCGCTCCAGGCGGCGACCACGCCGCCCGCCACCTGGCCCTCCAGCGGGCGGCTGCCATCGCTGTAGACCTCGACAGGGGCCGGCGCCCCGGAATACAGGTCCTCAATGCCGGGCCCGATCTGCGGGCTCAGGCGGGCGCTGAAGTCGGGCGGGACGATGACCAGCGCCGCCAGGTCGCCGCTGTTCACCAGGTCCCGGCCGGCGGCCACGTCCTGAATTTCCTGCAGGGAGAAAAGCTCATTGAACGCGAAGTCAGGCTCGACCGCGCTCCCGGCGGAGGCGTAGGGACAGGCGGCAGCGCCGGCTGCCGCCACGGCGTCCGGGTCGGCAGCGCCGATCAACTGCAGCAGCCCGGCGCCGTAATTGATCGACCGGCCCTGTTGCTCCGTCCCCTCGTCCAGGTTGACGATTCCCAGGGGAATATCCCGCGGCGTGGCCGGTCCGCCTCCCCCCAGGTCGCCGAAGACCAGGGTGATGATCAGCGACAGACCCAGCGGCAGCGCCAGCAAAAAGAGCAGGGAAGCCCGGTTGGTAAAGCGCAGGTAGAGGTCCTTGCGGGCGATCAGAATCGCTGCGGACAGCATGGCGTTCAATCCCGCAGGGCGTGGCCGGTCATTTGCAAAAAGACCGTCTCGAGGTTCGGTTCCTGCACGGTCACGGAACGCAGCTCCAGGCCGGCGGCGCCAAGGGCGCTGATGAGCGGTGAAAGCACCTGACGACCGCGATCTGCGTGCACCACAATGCGGTTGCCGTCGCCGTCATGTTGTACGCGGGCCTCTCCGGGCAGGTCACGCTCCAGTCCCTGCAACAGCCCCGGGTCCACTCGCGCGCCCTCCACCAGTTCGATTTCCAGCCGGTCCTGCTCACCGGCCTGCAGCACCAGCTCGCCGACCGTGCCTTCGGCGATCAATTGACCGTGGTCGATGATGCCGACGCGATCGCTGAGCTCCTGCGCCTCCTCCATCAGATGCGTGGTGTAGAGCACCGTCATGCCATGGTCGGCGCGCAGGCGCAGCACTGAATCCAGGATGCGCCGTCGACTCTGCGGGTCGACGCCGACCGTCGGCTCGTCCATGTAGACCAGTTGCGGCCGGTGCAACAGACCGATGCCGATGTTGAGTCGCCGTTTCATGCCGCCTGAAAAACGACTGGCGCGTTCCCGCTGACGTTCCGCCAGATCGACGAACTCCAGCGTTTCGTCCACCCGCCGCTCCAGTTCGGGGCCGCGCAGGCCGCAGAGCCGGCCGAAGAAGCGCAGGTTTTGCCGCGCCGACAGGTCTTCGTAGAGCGCCAGTTCCTGGGGCACCACGCCCAGCAGGCCGCGCGCCGCCAGGGGATCGCGTTTCAGGTCATGCCCGCCGATGACGACCTGGCCCGAGTCCGGCGCCAGCAGGCCGCTGATGATCGAAATCAGCGTGGTCTTGCCCGCCCCGTTGGGCCCCAGCAGGCTGTAGATCTCTCCGCGACGGATGTCAAGATCGACCTCCGCCAGCGCCTGCAGCGGAGAGCCGTCTTCCCGTTTGTACTGCTTGTTCAGTCCGCGCGCTTCCAGCAGGGTGTTCAGCGTCGATGTCCTTTCTGCCAGCCGCGTTCACTTGCAATGATACGCCAACCTGCCAAACCGGTTCAAAAATCCCGGCAAATCAGGGTTCGGGCAACAGAAAGCTGTCGCCCGTATGGTTGATCCACTCTCCCAGGCGCGCCTGCAGCCTGCGCCGCTCGGCATGGTACAGCGAGTTGTGCGCGTGATTGGCCTGCTCGTAAGGGTCTTCGTTGAGGTTGAAGAGCAGCCAGGGTTGCCCCTCCAGCGCCACGTACTTCCAGTTGTCGCGCGTCACGATGCCGCGCCAGG
>DAOUIB010000194.1:0-1955 GCA_034428275.1 Anaerolineae bacterium | reverse complement strand
GCGGAAATTGCCCGCCTCCTGTACTGGTATATCCACTGCGTGCTTTGGGGACGCTATTCCGGTGCAACCGAAGCTCGCCTTAACCAGGACCTTGCGATTCTGCGTGATGCAGACAATCGGGAAGGCCAGATTTCAGGTCTTGTCGAAGCCCTTCGCAATGAACGCGGGACGCTGTCACTGTTTGCCCAGGACTTTTACGGATCGTGGCGAAACAACCGCTTTTATCCCTTGCTGTACCTGCTGACTCGTGTCGGCCGCGCCCGTGACCTGAAGAAGAACATCCCGCTCAGCATGGATTTGCTGAATTCCCCTCTCGAATTGCACCACATCTTCCCCAAGTCCCGCCTGTATGCAATGGGCCGCAACCGTCGTGACGTAAACACATTGGCCAACTTCGCCTTTCTTGTCGAAGGAAGCAACCGTTCCATTGGCAACAGCTGGCCCGCCGATTACCTGAGAGAGGCCGACAGCAAGTACGTTGGTGTACTTGAATCGCAGTGGATTCCAAATGACCCGGAACTGTGGATGCCTGAGAACTACGACCTGTTCTTGCAGAAGCGGCGGGAGCATCTGACCCGTTCTGCCAATTTTTTGCTCGAAACCCTTGCCAGTGGGCAACTGCCGCATGGAACCATGTGGCCTCGCCTGGCAGAATCGCAATTGACAACGCGTCCCGTGCACATGGTCAGTGATGAAGAGGAACGCGCTTTGCGGGAGTGCCAGTCGTGGCTGGAGGAGCATGGTCTTCCGCATGGCGAGTCGGGTCATGAATTGATTGATGAAGCCAGTGGCGACCTGATGGCCACCCTCGACCTGGCTTGGCCGGAAGGTGTGCAAGAGGGATTGGGACACCCGGTTGCTCTGCTGTTGGAAGAAGATGATGAAACGCGATACGCGGCGCAGCAGTTTGGTTTCAGATACTTCACTTCCGTGCCCGAGTTTCAGAACTATGTGAAACAAACCGCTCTTGCGGAATAGGCATAAACTTGCACTTCACAAACGTTGCTGGATCAACTGACACTGCCAGGTAGATCTGCCGGCTCTTGTGCAGGGCCCCTACCCACTGGCCCGCAGCAGGTCGCGGTCGCCGAGGGGCTGGACCGGACGGGCGTTGTTGGCGTATATCGCAGTGAAGGCCGCAATCTGCCCTGCTGACAGCGCCACCGGCGTATCCAGCAGCAGCCAGCGCACGATTTCGCTGCAGGGCGGCGTGGTCAGCGAGCCCTGGTAGGTATAGAAGCTACGGGTCTGCGGCAGCAACGCGCCCAGGTCCAGGCTGTCCTGCGTGCTGACGGTCTTGTCGGCCTCGGCCGGCAGGTTGCCGAAGACCGGCGCGTAGGCCTGGTTGTCGACCTCCCCGGCCTCAAGCAGGATGCCGACCACGGCCAGCATGCCCGAGTTGGGGTCGTGGTGGACGAAGTGGGCCTCCAGCGCCGCCGCCTGGCCGTCGATCGTATGCTCCGAAGGGGCGTGGAAGTGAAACTGCAGCAGGTCGTAACGGATGCCGTAGTAGTGGATGTGACTGTCGCCCTCGACGTCGACCTGGATGCCGTGGCCGGTGTTGGTGACGTGGTTGGGCGTCCGGCCATAGTGAAAGCGAATGTCCGCCAGGTCCAGTTCGCTGGCGTTGCGAATGTCTATCGGCGATTGCGCCCTGCCCTCGGCGCAGAGGGCGAAGTCCGGCGAGAGACGGCCCCAGTTGTCGGGGCCGGTCTCGCCTTCATAGCCCCAATGCAATTCTTCAGCCATGGTCAGGGCCACCAGAGGCCCCAGTTTGGCTGAATTGGATAATCGGATTAACATGTTAGCAGCCGACTTGCTACCCACGGCGGAGCCACCAGAGGTACTCGCCGGAATTTTGGCGGACGCTTTTGGTGCTGGGTTTGAAAGTCTTGACGAATTGGAGCAAATTGGGTTGGATATGAACCAAGACTTCGCAATCTTTATGACTTCCT
>DAOUIB010000193.1:0-9260 GCA_034428275.1 Anaerolineae bacterium | reverse complement strand
ACATTTATTCAAGAATTTATTTGTACAAGATGTAGAAATTCCCTGAAACTACAAAAACCCAAAATGCCAGATCAAGCATGTGCAAATGGTCTGTTGTTGGATCAAATTCCACAAGATCTACTACGTCTTTCATCTCTAGAAAGGCATCTTATATCTTATCGAATTCCATTCATAACTTTGATTGTGATGAGAAGATATGGAGGCCCAACTTCAGGTCGCGGCCGACGCTGCGTTCACCGGTTTCCCAGTTGTAGAGGGCGAGACGCAGCGCATACTCGCCAGGCGGCAACTGGCTGACAGCGATGTCGGCGTGCAGGGGAACGGCAGACCCTCTGCCGATGCCCAGATCAACCCTGGCGACCCGCTCAAGTGAAGCGACGTCGATCAACTGCAATGTCACGGAAAAATGGCTAAGGGCGTGGGCATCGTCGCTGCGTAGCAGCAGGTCCACGGTCAGGACGGCGTCGTCCAGGGTCACTGTCGGGGATGCGAGCGTGAATCCATCTTCAAAGGCCAGCAGGTCGGGCTCATTGGGGCAGGCCAGTCCGCCGACTGTGTAGCGCTCAAGCACAAAGTTCCCGTCGCTGTAAACGGTGTCGCAATAGACCCTTCCCAGCCCGGCGATTGAACCCTGGACTCCGGCGCGATTCCTTTCATGAAAGAGGAGCCAGAGCCAGGGAAAACGATGATGGATCTCCCGGATGCCTGAGAGGGGTTGGGTGAGGCCCCTGTCCAGAATGCGGTGGGGCCAGGAAAGCCAGCGGTCATAGAGCCTGGCGGGATCGCGATTGAGGGCCTCGAGATCAGCTACCAGCAGGTCTCCGGCCAGCGTATGTCTGTCCAGGGTACGCCAAACGTGATGAATCGTTGAGGGAACCAGCGAGTCCATTTCGAGTCGATAGGCGGTCAATTTTGAATTCTGCACGCCGCCAGCCAGCCAAAGGGCCAAAAGGCAGGGCAGCACAAGGCGGGGCAAACCAGGCGCCAGGCGGGACAGCAGAATCCCGCCCGCCATGGCAGCGAGGGCCCACAGGGGCATCAGGTAGCGAATTCGGTTGGCGGGCATCACCTGGAAACGCAGGTTAAGCAGGAGCATCATTGCCAGCAGGGCGAAGGCGGCAATGAAGAGCAGCCACAGAACGCTGTTCCGACGCCAGGGACTTCGTTTCCAGACAGTGCGGCAAATGATCGCGAGCGGGATGCCCAGTAGCAGGATTGCACTGGCGACGGGGCCAGGTCGAAACAGTCCGTTGCCAAGGTGGTACAGGACAAGTACCGGCAGTTCGTGGGTGGCCAGCGCATTGCCCTGGAGAACAGCGTTGCCAGGCGTGCGCTGGAACCCCGGGGCGAATACGGGCAATTGCAATGATGCCAGCAGCAGGGCCAGCGCCAGCAACAAGGCGCTGATTCCGTGTTGCCGTATCTTGCGCGCAAAAAACAGGTAGTGGATTCCCAGAGCAGGAATGAGCAAGGCGCCAAAGTAATGGCTGAAGAGCAGGCCCAGCACACCAGTGAAGAGACCCGCCTGCGCGCGAGGACCTGGCGTCCCTGAACGCATTGCGACGCGCCAGTAACCCCAAATCGTCAGGGTCGCAAATAAAAGTACGAAGGTGAAAGTGCGGGCGACGGCGACGTAGACCAGAAACAGCGTTGAGCCGGCAAGCAGCGCTGCGGCGATCAGGCCTGCCGAAGGAGACCACATGTCGCTTGTGCAGCGGTACAGTAGGGCAATCGTCAGCAGGCCGGCGAGCAGGGGCAGCGTTCGCACCGCCACTTCGCTCCACCCGACGGACCCGCCCCACAGTGAGAGCAACAGAGGCCAGCCCAGGGCCTGCTCCGACGAGTGCTCGGCAGTCTCTTCCAACACCCTGGTCGGTGACCAGGTGCCGCTGCCCAGCGCGCCGGCACTGAAGAGAGAGGCGCCTTCGTCGATGTAAAAGGCTTCGTTATTCAGGCGCGGGATGGTAATCACACCTGTCAGGAAAAGAAGCGGCACGACCCAAAGCCAGAAGCCTTGCGTATTCGCGTTTCTTGCCCGCAATTGCGGCATCCCGTCTTCAGCCAATGGCACGAGCCATGATCGTTTCGAAGTAAGGCGACCAGCTGCGACCATCCGCCGAGTTCTCCGAGCGCATCAGCAGACGACCGTCGCCCGGCAAGCTGTAGACGACGCGCGCGCGCTGCTCGCCGACGGGGTGGACCTGGTCAAATACGAGTCTTGTCTCCTGCTCGAGTCGGCCAATATAGACCAGCAGATTGCCGAGGTTGTTGGCGGCCCAGGAACGATAGCCGCCGTCTTCATCCAGGGTCACGCCGCCCTGCACCTGGTACTCGCCCATGCCGGGCAATTGCAGCCGGCTGTCGAAGCAAAGCCAACGGCCCTGCATTTGCCAGTAGAATCGCGTGTCGCCGCTGACGTCGCCGCCCGGCCCGAAACGCCCCGGGTAGACGGTGCCACGGTTGCGCCAGGCGCCGACAAATTCATCCAGCAGGCGGGCCGCCGGTGCAGGCCCCGCGGATTCGTTCATGCCAAACCTTCCCCCCTTGTAGTCGCGGCCGGCCCCGCCAGGGGCAGCCAGATTGTGAATATACTGCCCTGGCCCGGCCCACCGCTGTGGGCGTGGATTTTGCCGCCGTGGGCCAGCACGATCTCCCGCGCGATGGCCAGCCCAAGGCCGCTGCCGCGGCGGGGGCCGCGCGCCTTGTCCACCTGAAAGAAGCGCTCGAAGACGCGCGGCAGGTCCTCTGGCGGGATGCCGGCGCCGTTGTCCTGCACCCTGATTTCGACGCCCCCGGCACGTTGGCCGGCGCTGACCCTCACTTCACCGCCGGCTGGCGTGAAGCGAATGGCGTTGTCCAGCAGGTTGGTCAGCAACTGGGCCAGGCGGTCGCCATCGCCACGCAGGGCTGGCAGGGAATCGCAGCGCTGCACAAGGGTCACCTGTTGCGCGTCCGCCACCACAGCCAGACGCTTCACGACCCCGGCGATGATGCCGCCAATGTCCAACGTTTCCGGCGCCGGCGTCAGCCGCGGGTCCTGCAGGCGCGTGAGATCGCTGATTCCGGCCACCATGCGATGGAGACGGCCGGCCTCCTCGTGTACGACGCGCGCTGCCGCCACCGAATCCTGCGCGGCGCCATCGATAATTGCCTGCGAATAACCCTGGATAGAGGTGAGCGGCGTCCGCAAATCGTGGGAGACGTTGTCGAGGAAGTCCTTCTGGGCCTGCTGTGTGGCCTGGACCTCGCTGCTCATCTGGTTGAAGGCGGTCGCCACGTCCTGCATCTCCGGCGGGCCGCTCACCGACACACGCTGGTCATGCTCTCCGCGGGCGATGGCGCGCGCGGCGCCGGCGATCTGTTGCAGGGGGCCGGCGATGGTGCGACTGACCGCCAGGGAAAGGACGATGGCTGCGAGGGCGCCCGCCAGGGCCGCCTGCAAGAGGGGAGCGCCCAGCGCGGCGCCGAATTCAATGAGCGCCTCGCCCAGGGTCTGGCGCGGCTGCGGGCTTGCCAGCACCAGCGCCTGCCCGGCGCCGCGGGCCCGCCCCGGGGGCAGGCCGATGAACAACCATTCCATGCCATCCGGCTCCCTGAAACTGCCGGCGATGACCTCGGGACGCCCGCGCCCCGGAAGCGGCAGAAGGCTGCTGACCGGCACGTCGCGGCGCAGTTGCAGGGGCGTGGTGGCCTCAAGGACGCCGCTGCTGTCGAAGCGCACGCGAGGGGGTTCGGACAGGTCGATCAGCAGGACGCGGACGTCAGTCGCCTCGGCCAGTGAATGCAGCAAATGGTCCGACAGCGCTCCCGCCGTCGGCGAGGCGTTGCCCCGTTCTTCCAGATTCAGGCTGCGCAAACCGACCTGCAGGTTGCCGATCAACTGACTGTAGACAGCAAATGGCGGCGCCGGTCGCGTCCCCAGCGCGAAGAGGAAAATGACCACAATGACGCTCAGGGTAACGGCAATGAGCAGCAGGTAGGAGAGCAGCAGCCGCGCGCGCACGTTCACGCGGGCATGGTCTCCAGGCGGTAGCCGACGCCCCAGACCGTTTCAATGCGGGCTTCCATTCCTGCCAGTTTCTGACGCAGGTGGGCGATATGGACGTCCACCGTTCGCGTCTCGCCGGCAATCTCGTAGTCCCACACGGCATTGAGCAACTGGTCGCGGCTGAAGACCATGCCAGGGTGGCGAGCCAGGGCATGGAGCAGGTCGAACTCAAGCCGTCGCAAGCGAACGTCCTCACCGCCCAGCTGGACGCGATACTGATTTGGCAGGATGCGCAGGTTGCCGATGACGAGTGGCCGTTCATCCGCGCGGGCGTCACCCTTTTGCACGCTGCGACGCAGGATGGCGCGGATGCGCGCCACCAGTTCGCGCGGGTTGAAGGGCTTGGTCAAATAATCGTCAGCGCCCAGTTCGAGGCCGACGATCTTGTCCGCGTCGTCATCGCGCGCCGTGAGCATGATGATGGGCAGGTCCGAGCGGGCGCGCACACGCCGGCAGATTTCGCGGCCGTTCAGACCGGGCAACATCAGGTCGAGCACGACCAGGTCGGGTGGCTGCGCCAGAATCCGGTCCAGCGCCTCCTGGCCCTCGCCGGCGCTTTCGACCCGAAAGCCTTCCTGTTCCAGATAGAGGCGCACCAGGTCGATGATATGTTGCTCGTCATCCACCAGGAAGATTCGCTCGCTCATGGTGCAAGATCCAGGCGCATGTGCAGCACCTCGCGCAGGGGGCGGAAATACAGGCTGCGCAATACGCCGCTCACGGCCTGTTCGTCGGCCGGGTGTTCGAGCAGCAGGCTCTGGCGCCCGATGCCATGGCGGCGGACCGCCGAAGCCAGCAGCGTGGCTGCGTTGGCCGCCTGCCGGTGCCGGTCGGCGAAGAGGGTCAACTGTGTGGACGCCGTCAGCAGGCCGTGGTCGATCCACAGGCTGGCGAGCAAACGACTGTCGTCTTCCCTGCGCAGGACGAGGCGCTCCTGGCCGCGCATGTTGAGCCAGTCGTTGAGGCGGCGCGACAGGGGACGCCGGAATTCGTCGCGGCGCAGCGGGCGCTGCCAGCCCAGACCGCCGCGTTCCATGGGTCGCAAGCGTTGCGCCAGGTCAAATTCAGCCTGCCACTCGCCGCGACGCAGGTTTGAAATGCGCGGTCCGTCGGCCTCGACAGACGGCAGACTGCGGATGCTGGCATCGCGGCGCCAGTGTGTCCAGGCGCGCTCAACGTGGAAGCCGCGGCGCTCATAGAGACGCCGCGCCGCCTCGTTGTCGCAATCAACCTGCAGGAGGGCAAGGCGCCCGCCACGGCGACGACTCTGCGCGACGGCGGCCGCCACCAGCCGGTCGCCAATGCCGCGCCGGCGATAGCCGGGGTGGACGCCGACGTTGGCGATGAGCCAGGTGTCCGCCTGCGGCCGGTTGCTGGCGAAGAGCGAGATGTTTCCCACCAGACGTCCCTGTTCCACCCAGACGTAGCCCTGGCCCATTCCCTGCACAATGTCGCTCATGCCGGGCAGGACGGCCAGGCCGCTGCGGCCCAGCAGACGCATGTCGCGCACGGCCTCACGTCCGGCGCGGTCCATGCCGGGGCTGAAGACCAGCTCGATGAGGTCGGCCAGTTCGCCGAGGTCGCTGCGCAGGTTAACCGGGCGCAGTCCGTCGGCGCTGCGGCTGCCGGGCGCGGCAATCGTGGACACGCGCTCCTCCACCTGACGGAACGCCGCCCAGTATAGCGGATGAAGGCCGGGCCGCGTCTTCCGGAAGAGGGCGGGACGCCGGTTGCACGCGCTGCTGCCCTGTGGATAATGGCCCTTCCTGGCCCCGTAGTTCAGTGGCAGAACAGCGGACTTTTAATCCGCGTGGCGCAGGTTCGAATCCTGCCGGGGTCACAGGGGCCCTGCCTGGCGACTAATCCGGCCCAACGTCACTTTTCCAGCGTTCAAGTTCCTCGCGCAGTTGGCCCAGCAGGGTCTCCCGCGCGCGTTCGTCTTCAAAGAAGCTGCTGTGCTCGAAAAAGACGACGAGCGCGGCCAGGCGGCGGAGCTTTCCCGCCACCTCTGCCGTGGGCTTCCCGCTGCCCCGCAATCGCCAAAGCCTTTGCCACAGGGACACCCTTGACCAGGAGGGAGGCGCGCTGTGATGGGCCAGGATGTACTCCGCGTCCTGGAAATTGCGCGTGATGGCCTGGTGCCCGGCCCGTTGGGTCACGCCCAGCATGACGGCGACGACCAGCGCCATGCCTGCGCCGACGAGGACCAGCGCCAGGCAAAGCAGGTCCATCGGCCCCGTTTACTCCTGCGCCACTCCCGCCAGATCCAGCTCGCTGGCGAAATGACAGGCGGCATAGTGACCGGGCGTCACCTCCCCCCAGGGCGGCGCCTCTTGCCGACAGATGTCCTGCGCGTAGCGACAGCGCGGATGGAAGTAACAACCCGTGGGCGGACTGGCCGGGTTGGCGACCTCGCCCAGCAGGATTATGCGTTCCATCTTGGCCTCGGGGTCCGCGGTGGGGACGGCGGAGAGCAGGGCTTCCGTGTAGGGGTGTTTCGGATTGTTAAACAGGTCGGCAGTCTCGGCCATTTCGACCAGCTTGCCCACGTACATGACGCCCACGCGGTCGGAAATATGCTCAACGACCGAAAGATCGTGGGCGATGAAGAGGTAGGTGAGGTTGAATTCCTCCTGCAGGTCCTGCAGCAGGTTGAGGATCTGCGCCTGAATGGAAACGTCCAGCGCCGAGACGGCCTCGTCGCACACGATCAGGCGCGGCCGCGGCGCCAGCGAACGGGCGATGCCGATGCGTTGCCGCTGTCCGCCGGAGAAGGCGTGGGGGTAGCGTTTGAGGTGTTGCATCTCCAGCCCCACGACCTGCATCAGTTCCATGACCCGCTCCTGCAGCTCGGCCGTTTCTGCCAGATTGTTCTCGCGAATCGGCTCGGCGATGATGTCCAGCACGGTCATGCGCGGGTCAAGAGAGGAGTAGGGGTCCTGAAAAATCATGTGGAAGTGACGACGCAGGCGCCGCAGTTCACGGCGGTCGAGGCGGGCCAGGTCCTGTACGCTGCCATCCGGCAGGCGCAGCAGGACGAGACCGTCGTCGGGGTCGATGCCGCGAACGATGCAACGTCCGAGGGTGGTCTTGCCGCAACCCGACTCGCCGACCAGGCCGAAGGTCTCCCCTTCCCGGATATCGAAACTGACGTCATCGACCGCGCGCACCTCGCCGATCTGGCGGCGCAGCAGGCCCTTCTCGATCGGGAAGAATTTTCTGAGGTTGCGGACCTCCAGCAGCACTTCGCTGCGCGCCGGTTCAGGCATGGTGCAGTTCCCCGTCCCTGACGAGTTCCTCCGCCTCGCTGTGCAGAAAACAACGCACGTAGTGGTCCGGCGCCAGTTCGACCAGCGCGGGTTGGGCGAGTTCGCAGCGCTCCTCGATCAGATCGTCGCAGCGCGAGCAAAAGCCGCAGGCGCGGGGCGGGTCGATGGGCACGGGTACGTTGCCGCGAATGGCGTCCAGGCGCGAACCGACGCTCTTGCCGAGGCGCGGGATGGAGTGCAGCAGGCGACGCGTATAGGGGTGCAGGGGATTGCGGAAGAGCTCAATGGTTGGCGCGCGCTCGACGATACGGCCGAGGTACATGACGTTGACCAGATCGGCGATCTCGGCGATCACGCCCAGATCGTGCGTGATGTACATGATGGCCATGCCGTATTGCTCCTGCAGCGACGCCAGCAGGTCCAGAATCTGGGCCTGCACGGTGACGTCGAGCGCCGTGGTCGGCTCGTCGGCGATGAGCAGGGTGGGGTTGCAGGAAAGCGCCATGGCGATCATGGCCCGCTGACGCATGCCGCCGCTCAGCTGGTGCGGGTATTCGTCGACGCGCTGCAGGGGGTTGTTGATGCCGACCTGTTCCAGCATGGTCAGCGCGACGTCGCGGGCCTCGCGTTTGTCGGGCGTGCGGTGCAGGCGGATGGCCTCAATGATCTGCGCGCCGACGCTGTGCACCGGCGAGAAGCTGGTCATCGGTTCCTGAAAGACCATCGAGATTTCGCTGCCGCGAATATCGCGGATGGCCGCGCTGCGCGAATCCAGGGCGGCGAGGTCGACCTGGGCACCGTTGCGCCGGCGAAAATGCATTTGGCCGTCGGTGATCCGGCCGGGCGGCGGCACGATCTGCAGGATGGACTGGGCCGTGACGCTCTTGCCGGAGCCGGATTCGCCGATGATGCCCACGGTCTGGTGCGCGTCTATGCTGAAGTCCACGCCATCGACGGCCTTGAGCGTGCCCTCGTCGACCTGAAACCAGGTGCGCAGGCCGCGCACGTCCAGTACCCTGTCTCTTGCGTTCATGGGCCCAGGATCGTACACCCGTCGGTCTCTGCCTGCTCCGCGAGGATACGCGCCTTCGCTGTGGGAGAAAGGGCCAGCACCCGCTGGGTCCAGGTGTCCTCGTGGTAACGGAGGTTGCTGCTCTGGTATTCCGGCCGCTCCGCATCGCAGAGGTTGCAGTCAAAGCGAATGATATGGCAGCCGTTGTCGGGCCCGCCGCCCTCCGGGTTGATGTGGGCCAGCCCCCAGCGAACGCCCTGTCCGTCGCCGTTGTCGGCGAAGGCATCCGGGCAAAAGGGGCCCGGCGCCTGGGGCGGCGTGGTCACGAGGGCCTTTGGCACGAAATTCAGTCCGTCCTCCGCATACTGGACCGTGTTTTTCTCCGGCCCGTCAAGGCTCAGCAGGGTCGCGATTCCGCCGCGCCAGGGCCAGAGCATGGTCTCGTGGCCGGAATTGGTGACAGGGTTGAGCGGGGACTTGACGAAGGGACCCGCCGGTTGGTCCGCGATGGCGACGCCCTGGGCGATGCGCAGGTTTTCCGCCGGCCTGTCCACCGGCGTGCCCTTGTAGTAGAGCCAGATCTGCCCCTTGTAGACCAGTGGATAGGGGTCATGGATGGCGCAGCCGTCCCATTCGTCCGGGCCGCCGCGCATCACGACCGGCCTGTCCACGCGCGTCCAGGGGCCCCAGGGCGAGTCCGACCAGGCGGCGCTGCCAACAAAAACCGGCGACATGTCGCGAGGGGATGTACGTGAAGGTTATAGGTCACCTCAAGCAGTTCAACAAGCAGAGAAACATCGTAGCTTTCAAAATTAGACCAATTGAAGATTTCAATGAGGTCACCCATCACATGGCAGAGGTCATGTATGCCCATCTCGCTGTCACTAAGAGCCCTCCCATTGTAAGGGGGTGTGGTTAGTGGATGATGTGC
>DAOUIB010000192.1:0-5844 GCA_034428275.1 Anaerolineae bacterium | reverse complement strand
GCGGGGAATTGATCCGCGAATATCCCGATGCGAACAGCACGATAACGGACGTCAAGTGGCGCCATGACGGCAAGCAGTTCGCCATCTCCGCCTACAATGGAGTCGTGCTCTACGACCCTGCAGAGGCGGAAGCGCTGTGCCGTTTCGAATGGCAGGGTTCGACGCTTGCCCTGGAATGGAGCCCCGATGGCAAATTCATCGCCACTGGCGACCAGGACTCGACAGTACATTTCTGGATCGTCGATACCGGGAAAGACCTGCAGATGTGGGGTTACGAAACGAAGGTGCTGGAACTGGCATGGAGCTTCAATGGCCGCTATCTGGCGACCGGTGGCGGGACACAGGTAGTGATCTGGGACTGTTCTGGCAAGGGACCGGCAAATACTCGACCGATGATGCTGGAAGGACATCAGCACCTCATCAAGCACCTGGAATTCCAGCGACAGGGTATGCTGCTGGCATCAGGTGGCAATGAGGGTCTGCTGGCGATCTGGAAAGTGAAGAAGAAGAAACCCGCCTTGCTGGCGGATGCCACGTTCAAGGCAGCGATTGCCGGCCTGGCCTGGTCACCGGACGATCGCCGTATCGCGGTGACAGATGAGAGTGGTGCCCTGTCGATAGCTGCAGTGCCGCGATATTGAGAAACGTGTTACATACGACCCGTTCCCCCTCGCACAGCGCCCCGGGAAGGGGATAACCGGCAGCTGAAGACCGGCGCAAGGCCGCGCGCTATCTGGCGGCGGGCACGGCGATGGTCTGGCTGGTGGACCCGGAGGCGCGTACGCTGGAACTGCACCAACCCGACGCGGCGCCGCAGATGCTCAGCGGCGACGACGTGGTTGAAGGCGGCGCGACGCTGCCCGGCTTCCGCGTCAAGGTGAGCGAACTGTTTCCCGACTCAACATCGTCGCCGTCCGCAATCCACATCGTGCTACACTTGAAGTCAGCAAGTCGCAGGAGGCTATCGTGGCCGTGAGAACGCGCTACAGCATCGAAGACTACATCGCGCTGGAAGGGGAATACCCCGACCGCAAGTTCAAACCGGATTCCACGGGGGCCCCTGTCGAGATGTCAGCAAACATGGACCACTTTGACGTTCAGGGTGAAATCATCGTTTTGTTGAGGTTGTGGCTGCGAACCGGCGCGCTGCCAGGCTACAAGGCCGGCCCGGAGCTCACGCATCAGATTGAGGACTGGGTCTGTCAACCGGACGTGGCCGTTGCGCACCGGGACGACGGCCCATACCCCGGGCGTGCGCCCCTGCTGGCGGTTGAAGTGCGCAGCAAGAGGAATTCCTGGCGCGAGATGCGGGCAAAGGCCGCGCGCTACCTGGAATACGGCTCGGCGATGGTCTGGCTGGTGGACCCGGAAGCGCGTTCCCTGGAACTGCATCTACCCGACGCGGCGCCGCAAATGCTCGCCGGCGACGACGTGGTTGAAGGCGGCGCGACGCTGCCCGGCTTCCGCGCGGCAGCGAGCGAACTGTTCCCCGATTGATCGCAGTCGCCGACCTTAATCCACATCGTGCTACACTTGAAGTCAGCAAGTCGCAGGAGGCCACCATGGCCGTCGCCACCCGCATGAGCATGGACGAATTCATCGCGCTGGTTGAGCGCTGCTCCGATCGCTACTTCAAATTTGACTCCACGGGAGCAGTCGTCGAAATGTCACCTTCAGAGATTCACGGCCTTTGCCAGGTGAATATCAGTTACCTGCTGGTTGACTGGGTCAGGCGTGGCTGGCTGCCTGGATACAGGCCTGCCACAGGAGTTGCGCACGACCTCGGCGGCTGGCACAGTCGCCCGGATATTGTCCTGCTGCGTGTCGGCTCGGGCCCCATTCCACAGGAAGCGCCGCGTCTGGCCGTGGAGATCCGCAGCGACAGCAACACCTGGCGCGAGTTGCGGCGCAAGGCCGCGCGCTACCTGGAATACGGCTCGGCGATGGTCTGGCTGGTGGACCCGGAGGCGCGTTCCCTGGAACTGCATCTACCCGACGCAGCGCCGCAGATGCTCAGCGGCGACGACGTCATTGAAGGCGGCGAGGTGCTGCCCGGCTTCCGCGCGGCAGTCGGGGACTTTTTTCCGGACCAGTCCGTCTAATGCGTCCGCACTTCATGCGGGTGAACCCAACATTTGAGAGAGCGGCACGGCCTTCAGGTTCCTGCGCTCCAGCAGATCGGCGACGGGATCGATGGCCAGTGAGGAAGGCGCGATGGTGTGCATCAGGACGATGCTGCCGGGCGCCAACTCCTGCCGCATGATTGCCAACATCTCGCTGCAACAGACGAGGGCGCTCTTGTAGCGGCTGGCGCTGCAGAGCGCATCGCGCGAATCGAGATTCCACAGCACCATGGGGACGTTGAACTGACGGGACAGTTCCTTCAGGGCGTCGGTCACGATGCCGTAGGGCGGGCGCATGGCCACCGGCACAAAGTTGTCACCGAGCGAGCGCCGCATCACGTCCAGCGCCGGGTGCATCTCCTGCCATACGAGTTCGTCGAAAGTCAGTTCGCGCAGCACCCGGTGTGTGAACAGATGCGTGCCGAACTCGTGACCCATGTCGCGCAGGCGCCGGTAGAGGTCATGGTAGCCGGAGCGCTCCAGGGTGCTTTCGGCGGCGACGCCGGTGGGAAAGAAGGTGGCGCGGATGCCGCGTTTGTGGCAGGCGAGGGCGATGCGCAGCGTATTGTATTCGCTGTACATGTCGTCGAAGGTCAGGGTGACCTGCCGCAGGCCCGTGTTGACGTAACGAATCGGGACTCCGGTGGCGACGGCGGGGCGCGCAACCCGGGACGCCGGATCCAGCGCCCGGACCGGCTGACCCGCGCCCAGGGCGGCGCCCGGCAGCGCCAGGGCGCCCAGTCGCAGTAATTCGCGCCGCGAGAGGTCCCTGCGCCTCAACGGTCCAGTCGTCCATTCTGTGCTGCGGCTCTCTCGAACCAGACGTTCATCTCGCCGACGCCGCGGTGGCCCCAGGCGTAGTAGGGGATGGCGCTGAAACCCGCGCCGCGCAGCAGGGTCACGCCGCCGGTGAGTTCCGGCCGCGCTTCCGGCTGCAACTTCAGGTCGTCCGGCAGCACCAGGTCCAGCGCCCGGCCATCGTTGTCGATGCCCTCCGCCGCGTAGACCAGTGGCCCGCGCTCCAGCGCGACCCGGCCCGCCAGGTCCGCGACCTCGGGATGCGCCACAACCCGCCGGATCGGCAACTCCACGTCCATTTCGACCGCGTCGCCGTGCTGCCACTCGCGCGTCAGCGACAGGTAGCCGTCCTGCACATCGGCAGTCTGCGCCGCGCCGTTGACGCGCAACTGCAGGCCGGCCGGCCGGTCATCCAGATAGCGGTAGAGGTCGCCGGGGACCGGTTGCCCGAGCAGCGGCCCCGGTACGCGCAGTTTCAGGGTGAAGCGTAGCGCTCGTTCCGGTTCTACCCGCAGCCGCAGGTCGCCGGCCCAGGGCCAGGACGTATCCAGTTGCAGGCCAACCGGGACGCCGGCAATGGTGGCGCGTGCGGCGTTGCTGATGAAGAGGTTGACGTAGAGTTGGTCGTCGCGCTGCGCGTAGACCATGCCGCCCAGGACAGGCAACAGACGAATGACGTTGGTGGGGCAACAGGAGCAACTGAACCATGGCTGACGCTCAAGAGAATCGTCGCGGTTGAAGTCCGTGACGCCGTCGGCGGCGAGGGGATTGACGTAGAAGAAGCGGTCGCCGGCGAGGTCGATGCCGGCAAGGAAGCCGTTGTAGAGCGTTCGCTCCAGTACGTCAAGGTAGCGCGCGTCACCGTCCAGTTGAAAGAGGCGCTGGTTCCAGAAAATGTTGCCGATGGCGGCGCAGGTCTCGTTGTAGGCGCTCTGGTTGGGCAGTTCGTAGTCGTCGCCGAAAGCCTCGCCGTGGTGGCGGGCGCCGATGCCGCCGGTGAGCGCCAGCTTGCGGCCGCTGACGTTGCGCCACAGGGCGCGGCTGGCCCCGGCCATTGACCCGTCGCCGTCCAGCGCGGCGAGGTCGGTCATGGCGGCATACATATAGGTGGCGCGCACGGCGTGGCCGACGGCCTCGCGCTGCTCGCGCAGGGGCAGATGGTCCTGCATGTAGCCGGGAATGCCATAGTTGCTCTGCAACTCCCGGCCGTTGGCGTGGCCGCGCTCGTCGAGGAAAAAGCGCGCCTGGTCGAGGAAACGTTTCTCGCCGGTGAGGCGGAAGAGCTTGACCAGGCCGAGTTCGATCTCCTGGTGGCCGGGCACCTCGCGCAGGGCGTCGGGGCCGAAGGTGGCGTCAATGAGTTCGAAACTGCGGCGCGCAACATCCAGCAGACTTTCACTGCCGGTGGCCCCGGTCCAGGCGACGGCCGCTTCGTACAAATGCCCCAGATTGTAGAGTTCGTGATTGACGGCCAGCCAGGACCATCGTTCCGACCCGGCGAATTCGTGCGGGTTGTCGGGGTCGATCGTGCGCGCCGTATACAGGTAGCCATCGGGTTCCTGGGCGGCGGCGACGTGGCCGATGATGGTCTCGACTTCCGCCTGCAGCGCCGGATCAGGGCGCAGTTGCAGGTCGAGCGCGACGCCTTCGATCACCTTGAAGACGTCGGAATCATTGAATTGAATGCCTTCATGCGCGCCGGGCAACTCGCCGGCGGCCTTGCGGAAGTTGTCGATGCGGCCGGTCTCGGCGCACTTGTCCAGATTGACGCGCAGGGTAACGCGGCGGTTGGTCTCCTGCCGTGTCCGCCAGAAGCCGTCCGCCAACGCCACCTCGCTGAATGGCAACGGGCGAAAGGGATAGTCAGTCATGGATTGACCGGCGAGTTCAGCCGACGACACCGTCAAATGCTGTGATCACGTTCGCTTCGTTCAAGACTCCGAACCATCTGTAGAGCTCCCCGCCATTGGCATCCGCCAGAACGTAAATGGCCTGCGCTTTCATGCCGTAGCGGTCACGCATGGCTTTGGTGTCCGGGTTGTCCACGTCCAGTTCAAAGAACTCGACCCGTCCGTCGTAGTTTGCCCTGAGCCTGTTCACGACAGGCGTATTGGTTCGACAGGTCGGTCACCAGACGGCGTGGGAATAGATGAACTGTGCCTGTGGCGCGGCGACCATGATGTTTTCCGCCTCCGACGAGCCCTGCCTGGCATCCACGATCTCCTGGATGCTCATGTTGCAGGCGGCCGTCAGCAAGCCGAAAAACAAAAGCGCCAGCGTCCCTGCAAGTCGTCTCATGTCGATCCTTTCGCTTCGCCTGCGCCATCCGGCTGTTCCGTCAGTATAGCGCAAAGCGTTGTTTCAGACCGGAGATTAAGCTTTCTCCAATTGCATCAATTGTTGTCAACAACAGACCCGGAGCGTCATGCCGGGAAGAGTTCCCGCACCCTCAGGGAAAAGCCGGGCAGCGTCGCGCCGCCCTCAAGGATGTCGTCCCCGCCCAGGGTCTGGACCGGCTCACCGGCGCGGTGAAGTTCTACCTGGCGTTCATCCGTATCGACCAGCCAGACCATCTGCGTGCCGTGCTCCAGGTAGCGCGCGGCCTTCGCGCGCAGTTCACGCCAGGTGTTGCTGTCGCTGCGGACCTCCACGGCCAGCAGCGGCGCCTCCGTCGGAATGGACTTGCCGCGCGCGCGGTGGACGGAAACATCCGGTTGGCAGCGCCAGTCGCCCAGGTCAATGGTGAGTTCACTGCCGGCCACATAACCCGGCAGCGCACCGGTCCACAGCCACAAGGTCAAATGTGTACCCGCAGTCGTTTGCGTATAGGCGTGTTCCGGCATTGGCGTCATGGTGACAACGTCCCCTGCGGCGTTGAATTCGAAGTGGGTGTCGGGATTGGCCGCGACCAGGGCGAGGTAGT
>DAOUIB010000191.1:0-7768 GCA_034428275.1 Anaerolineae bacterium | reverse complement strand
ACATGATCACCCTGAATCCTTTCCCACCTCCGGTGGGAGCCCTTCCCTGTGGGAGAGGGGCCGGGGGCGAGGGCGCCCTGACAAGGCATCCAACATTTGGTAGTGGAAGGCCTTCCACCACTGAAATGTGAGCGCCTGATGCCAACACTGCCGCACTCGCCGGCGCTGACGCGCATGGGGCGCGGCGCCTTCACCTGTTTGACGGTTGTTGCAATATGTGCGACGATTTGCGCATCAATGCAGGCAGCGACCCGCGACAGTCAGCCTGACGATCACAGGAATGTGCAGTGGCTGACTGTGAACGGGTACAGGGGAGCCCTAAATGGATGCGCTGCAAACAGAAAGCCGACTGTCAAAACTTGAAGAGCGTTCCAGACATTCGGCGACGAAGGCCGATCTGATTCTGGCAGCCATTATTCAGGCCACGCTTTCGGCGATCATCGCCGCCGTGGTCACGAGAATCATGATCTGACACCTGAGACGGGCGATTTGATAAATCGTCCCTGCGGAATGCTGTAGGGGCGACATATCATGTCGCCCGCATACAGCGGGACGACACGACGGGCGATTTGATAAATCGCCAATGCCCGTACGGGCGACGAATCATGTCGCCCGCGCCGGAAGAACAGCTGCGTTAGAGCCAGCGGCGGAACCAGTCGTGGCTGGAGGCATGATGGTAGGCGTGTTCGCCGGGATGCACGGCCAGTGACAGACGCTCTGGCGCGCCGGCCAGCGCCCAGGCGCGTTCGGCCGTCCGGTACTGCTCGCGCACGGCGGCGATCGGGAAGATGGGGTCGCGCTCGCCGGCGATGACGCGCAGCGGGCGCGGCGCCAGCAGGGCGGCCAATTCGCCCATCTCCGCCAGTTCGAGGATGCCCGGCACGTAGTTGCACTCGCAGTGCACGATGTCGAGGATCGAGGCCTTGAAGGAACAGAAGTAGCAGGAAGGCAGGGCGACCGTGATGCGCTCCTCGATGGCCGCCAGCCACAGGGTCGTGGTGCCGCCGCCGGAGTTGCCCGTCGCGCCCAGCGCGCCCGGCACCACGTCGTCGCGGGCCAGCAGCCAGTCGATGGCCTGCTGCGCGTCGCGGCAACGCTCCCCCAGCAGCGTGCGCCCCTCCAGCAGATACGAGAAGGCCAGATGGCGGCAACTCTTCGTCGTGTGCTGGTCGCTGAGGCGCGTGCCGAAGCCGCGCTGCTCCGGCGCGCAGACGAGGTAACCCTGCCGCGCCAGCGCCTGGGCGTAGTTGTTTTCCAGCGCCACCTGCTCCCGTCCGGTTTCGGGATCCGGGTAATTCCCCAGGACGTACTGCACCGAGGGGTCGTGGCCGTGGAAGACGAGGACCGGCTTCCACGGCGGCGGAGTCTTCGGGCGCAGCAGGTAGACGGGCAGGCGCGCCCTTTCACCGACATCCAGTGAATACAGCTCCTCGACGTAGTCGCCGCAGTCGCGGGCAGAGAGTTGCTGCGCGTCCGGCGGCGGCAGGGGCGTCCGCCCCTCCAGGCCCAGCAGACGCAGGACCTCCGCGCGCAGCTCGCGCTGCCAGCGACGCAACTGCTCCGCCGTCTCCGCGCGCAGGGCCATGCGCCGCGGCTGCGTCGCGTAGAGATGCTCGAGCTGCGGCTGGAGGCCGAAGGTCCGGAGGTCGTACTTCATGGCGCGCTTCACTCCAGGTGCAGGACGCAGAGCGATTGCGCCGGCCAGTCTACCCTGAAATCGCCGCACTCCCCCTGGACCGCTGCTGCGGGTCGCGCCATCCCGGCAAACGGGATTCTTCTGCGTCCTGGCGACCATTTGCGCCTGAATCTTCCCGGCAGCGAGCGCGAGCATTCGCCTCTGCGCGAACTCCGGGTATCATTTGGGGAATTGCACCTTCTGAATTGCCGGTCTGTTGTGGGTCGCGAACCCGGCAAGAGAGAAACTTCCTGTGGGAACGGTGAATGACTCGGGGCAAGGTCCGCAGCGGCACGGGCGGGACGCGAACATAGATTATGCGCATCGCCTTGTCATTCTGGCGCTTGTGGCCGGGCTGTTTATGTCGCTGGGCAATGTCACCATCGCCGCGCCGGGACAGGGCCTGGCTTATGCCCTGGCCGGTATCACCGTTGTCCTTACCTTCCGGGTCCTGGGTTTTGTCGACCTGACCGTGGACGGCGCCTTCCCCATGGGCGGGGCAATATGCGCAGTGCTGATCTTCGTCGGCATCAGCCCCGAAGTCGCCATGCTGGCGGCTTTCCTACTGGGTATGGCGGCCGGGCTGGCGACGGCGCTGATCGACATCATCTTCAAAATTGAAGGCTTGCTGGCGAGCATCATCGTGGTGACCGCCGCCTGGACGGTGACCTTGCACATCATGCGGGGCCAGAGCAACATTCCGCTGCTTGGCAAGGACACCATTCTCAGCCGCTATTCCGGCGACTTCCGCGCCTGGGTGATCGAACAGTTTGGCGCGGAGTTTCGCCGCCATTCCACCAATCTGCTGGAGATCATTCTCTTCGGCATCCTGGTGTGCGTCGTGCTGGTCATTCTTTACTGGTTCATGCGCAGCGAAATCGGTCTGGCGATACGGGCGGCGGGGCAAAATGCGCAGATGGTGCGCGCCACGGGCATCAATCATCAACTGATGATCGTGATCGGCCTGATGGTCGCCAACGGCCTGGCGGGCCTGGCCGGCTCGCTGGTCGTGCAGCAGTTCGGCTTCGCCGACGTTCGTCTGGGCCTTGGCCTGATTGTGCGCGGTCTGGCGGCGGTGATGATCGGCGAGGTGCTGCTGCGCCCGCGGGGCATCGGGCAAATGCTGATCGCGGCCGTCGCCGGCATGCTGGTCTTCGATATTTCGCGCGCCTGGATCTTCAGCGCGCTCGACCTGCCGCCGACCGATATCCAGTTGGTCAGCGCCCTGGTCGTGTTGGCGACGCTGGGCCTGCCGCGGCTCCATGAACAGTGGCAGGTTTTCCGCCTTCGACGCAGAAGAAGGAAGGGCTGATGCTTTTGCTCGATGATGTCTCGGTGGCCTTCAACGCCGGCACGGCAAATGAAGTCCGCGCCCTGCAACAGGTGTCGCTGTTTGTCGCCGATGGCGAGTTCGTCACGGTGATTGGCGCCAACGGCGCCGGCAAGAGCTCCCTGTTCAATGTCATCGCGGGCACGGCGCCGGTGGATTCGGGCCGCATCGTGCTGGATGATGTGGATATCACCTGGTGGCCCGAATACCGCCGGTCGCAAATGATCGGACGCGTCTTTCAGGACCCGGCCATGGGCACCTGCCCCGGGCTGACCATTCGCGAAAATCTCTCGCTGGCGGCGATCCACGGGCGGAGCGCCGGCTTGCGGCGGGACGTGAAAAAGGCGCAGGAAGACTGGTTCATCGACCGGCTGGCGCACGAGCATCTGGGTCTGGAATACCGGCTGGATACCGACGTCGGCCTGCTCAGCGGCGGGCAGCGTCAGGCCATCACCCTGGTCATGGCAACCCTGGTCAGGCCCAGGCTGCTGCTGCTCGACGAGCATACCGCAGCGCTCGATCCCCATGCTGCCGGGCAGATCATCTCCCTCACCAGGGAACTGGCGGAGAGCCATGAACTGACTGTGATCATGATCACCCACAGTATGCAGCAGGCCAGTATGCTGGGCGAGCGTATCATCATGATGCACCAGGGCAGGATCGAATTTGACATCGCCGGCGAAGAGCGAAAAAATCTCACGCCTGCCCAGTTGGTTGAGCGTTTCCATACTCTTGAAGGCGACGCCGCACTCCCGTAGTGCGCTCCCTCCCGGCTTCGCTCGCTTGTGAACGCTGTATCAGGGCCAAAATGGAGGAAGGAAGCATGAGGAAAAATTTGCTATTGCTGGCGACGGCGGCACTGACGCTGATGTCGGTGCTGCCGGGGATGGCGCAGGATGCGGACAGGCCAACCGTCGCCATTCTGCGATTTGGCGACGGGATGAGCTACGATGCTACCGAAGCCGGCGTTCTGGACGTGTTGCAGTCCTATGGCCTGCTCAGCGACGAAGAAAACAACAGCGAACGCCTTCGCATCAGGATTACGCATCCACGGGAAGAGATCCAGGGCGAAAGGCTCGGCATCATCTGGGGGGATGCCGGATTCGACCTGGCCAGCGCCAACCTGATGGTCGAACAGGCCCTTGACCGGGAGGTGGACGTCATCGTCTCCCTGACCACTGCGGTTACACAGATCGCCGTCGACCTGACCGCGCAAATGGACGAGCCAACGCCCGTGTTTTTTACCTCGGTCTACAATCCCTTCAAGGCCGGCATCGCGGAATCCGCCTGTATCAAACCCGCGCACGTTACCGGGTCGGAAACACGTTCTTCCATGGAGGACGTGCTGGCCCTGATGCTGTTGCAGGACCCGGATCTGCAGACCGTCGGCGCCATCTATCACAGCTCCGAAATCATGGGAGTCCTGGCCGCCGATGAACTCGCTGAAGCCGCCGCGGGACTTGGCTTGAGCGTCGACGAGGTCGGGATTACCAACCTGGCCGACATTCGCCCCGCCACTCTGGGCCTGCTGGAACGCGGCGCCGGAGCCCTCGTCCCGCTCGACCTGCTCACCGCGCGCGGTCTGCCGATAGTGTTGGTGCTCGCCAACCAGGCCGGCGTGCCCGTCTTCTATCCCAGCACCGCCGCCATCTATCTCGGGGCGACTATTTCCAGCGGAAATTTCGCCTACTATCAACAGGGGGTCAACGTCGGGGTGATGCTGGCGCACTATTTGCTGGGCGAGCTGGACATCGCCACCAGCGGCATCAATGTCTCCAGTGAAACGGCTGTGGGCCTTAACCTCGATTCGGCGGCCATGCAGGACGTTGAGATCGTGCCCGAACTGAGGGAGATGGCGGAAGCCATTGTCGTGTCCGGCAGACTGTCCCACTTGTCGGAAAGGCTTGTGACCGCCATGGCCGGCGCAGGCGTTGTCCTGTCCGAAGAAGAGCGCAGGGATGCGGACCAGGCCTTCCTTGAGGGCCTCCATTGCAGCCCGGAGCGCGTCGCCGAAGAGCAGGCCGCGCTGGCCGGGTCGGCCTGAGGCAGAGGGCCGGGCACAATGGCGAGGCCCTGAAGAAGGGCCGGACAGCGCCACGCCGGGCTTTCGGCATGGCGCCGTCGTAAGTTGCTTCAGCGATGTAAAGCCCGTCGTTCAGCGCATGCTGCCCGTCGCGCCGGGTCCTGCGGCCAGGCCGAAGGCCAATGCTCGCGGGGTTTACTCCGGATAGCCCTGCGGATGCCGCCGGTGCCAGTTCCAGGCGCTGTCGACGATCGGCTGCAGCGCCCTGTGCTGCGGCGCCCAGCCCAGCCAGCGGCCCAGGGCGTCGTTGTCGGCCACCAGCACGGCGGGGTCGCCGGCGCGACGCGGCCCGATGCGGGCCGGAATCGGGTGACCGGTGACCTGGCGGGCGCATTCCAGCACCTCGAGGACGGAATGGCCCAGGCCGCTGCCGAGGTTGCAGGCGCGCAGTTCGCCCTCCGCCAGGGCGTCCAGCGCGAGGATGTGGGCGGCGGCGAGGTCCATCACGTGGATGTAGTCGCGGATGCAGCTGCCGTCGGGCGTGGGGTAGTCGTCGCCGAAGACGGTGATGTCCTCGCGTTGGCCCAGCGCCACCTGCAGCACCAGCGGGATGAGGTGGGTCTCCGGCCGGTGGTCCTCGCCGATGTGGCCCTGCGGGTGCGCGCCGGCGGCGTTGAAGTAACGCAGGCTGCAGCCGGCCATGTTGTGCAGGCGGTTCATCCAGGTGAGCATGCGCTCGATCATGTGTTTGCCCTCGCCGTAGGGGCTGCCGGGCTGCACCGGCTCGTCCTCGCCGATGGGCAGGCGTTGCGGCTCCTCGTAGAGGTTGGCGGTGGAGGAGAGGATGAAGCGCGGGATCCCTTGTTCGGCGGCGGCCTGCAGCAGGTTGCCGCCGGCCAGCACGTTGTCGCGCAGGTAGCGCCAGGGCCGCTCCATGCTCTCGTTGACCAGGGTGTAGGCGGCGAAGTGCAGGATGCCGTCGTAGCGCTGGCCGTCGAAGAGCCTTCGCAGGGTGTCGGCCTGCAGCAGGTCGCCATGGACGAAGCGCGCCGCCGGATGCACAGCCTGGCGGTGGCCGTTGACGAGGTTGTCGCAGACCGTGACCTCGTCGCCGCGCGCGACGAGCAGATCGGTCACGTGGCTGCCGATGTAGCCTGCGCCGCCGGTCACCAGCAGCTTCATGGGCGCTCCCCGGGCGGTTAGATGGGCGGAAGGGTCAGCGGGGAGAGTTTACATCAGGTTTGGATAGTGGAGATGCAGAAGGGACCGACTAGCAACCGAGAGCCCTCAATTTTGGCCAGAACCTCGAATGAGGAACGATTTTGATCTCATCTGGATCAATCTCACCCGATTTTATTCCTTCACAAATTAACCAAATTATCTTCTTTTCAAGAATAATGTCGGCTTCGCCTTTTGCCACCAAAGCTTGAGCCAGCTTTTCCAGTTGGTCATTTCTGGAAATTATCAGATTCCTGTGCGCAAAATTTACTGTTTTGTCTGCGGTATTTGCTTCGGTCTCTTCCAGGGGAATTCCCAATCTGTCAATTTCCTTGACATCCAGCAAAAAGAATTCCGCATCACCGGGGCTTCTTGTGTTGGTTGTTGCAAGCGCAGCAACAGTTCTATCCAAATTGGATTTGTCATCGTCTACATTAAACACTGACAGGCGGTTGTTGTTTAGTGGCAAGTCCGTCAGCGCAATCAGCAGTTCAGCGTCAGACAGTTGACCAAGTATTGGATCATGACTCCATTTGGCCAGCTTGGCTTTGCGCAGAACAAGCGGCACCAGGCATCAGGCCCCGGACAAGGTTTCACGCAATTGTTCCAACGCAGCACTCATATACTTTTTGAGATAGGGGTCGGTCTCTTGCTTGTATGCCTTCGCGATTTCTGGAATCACACCTGGATCATCCATGGATGACAGGCCATACATTGCACCATACCGAATCATTGCGACTTTGCTGCTCAAATGTTGCAACAGCAGACCTTTCCTGGCGTCATAAGTCGGTTCATGTTCGCTGAGACCCAACTGGTGCAAGGTTTCCATTGCAACCATCTTGTCAAGACTGCCGCCGGCCAAAAATCTCGAAACAAGGTCGATAGCCAGCTCCTGATGCAACTCGATGAGACTGGCCAGTCGGAGGGAGAAAGTGGACTCCATGCCGTGCTCGAACACTTCTGATGTCGCTGCAGCGAAGAGCCGCCTGAACTCCGCATTGAGAGACCGCGCCGGGTCGTCGGTTGAAGGAGATTTGACCAGCCTGGCCGGAGAAGCCATCCTGTAGCGCTCCTGAGTGTACGGTTCAGTACGATACTAGCACATTCCTCGCGGCTGACGCATCGTTGCTCAACAGTCAACAGCGGCCGGGGGAGGCGTTTGCAACAGTTGGGGTGCGGGGGCGCTGGTTTCGCAGCCCTGTTTGGAAAGAAGACGTGGCTACACTGGTCTTGCGGCCCGGAACTGCACAGCGGAAATCGCCGCCACCAGCAGGCTACCAGCCATGCCGGGGAACCAGTGCCCCACGCTGACGAGCCGGAAGCCGACCAACAGGATGGTAAGCACAATGGCTGTGCCGGCAAAAAATCCCAGTGTGTACGGTCGATCGAAAACAGGGCGCTCCGCAGCCATTTCTTCGCTTCGCTGGTGCAGACTGTTTTCGGCCATCGACAGTATCTGTTCGGCGCCTCCCGGCCATTCGCGCTCGAAACGGGCAAGGATTTCTGGATCTGGCAATGAAGC
>DAOUIB010000190.1:0-1856 GCA_034428275.1 Anaerolineae bacterium | reverse complement strand
CGATGCGAAAACGCGGCACCGTATTGCGGATGAGCAGCATGAAGAGGTAAACGACCGCCGTCTTCAGCCCCAGCCAGATGAAGCCCAGCGCCGGCGCCTGGTCGACGAATGGCCCCCACCAGCCGCCCAGGAAGAGCACCGCCGTCAGCACGGCGACGGTGAAGACGTGCATAAATTCGCCGGCCATAAACATGCCGAACTTGAAGCCGGAATATTCGATGTTGTAGCCGGCGATCAATTCGGACTCGGCTTCCAGCAGGTCAAAGGGCGAACGGCCGGTTTCCGCCAGGTTGGCGACGAAGAAAATGATGGCCGCCAGCGGCGACATGACGATGAACCACATGCCGCCCTGGGCGCGCGTGAGGTCCTGCATGCCCATGGAGCCCGCCATCAACACCGGTACCAGCAGCGCCAGAATCATCGGCACTTCGTAGCTGACGATCAGTGCGATGGTGCGAAAGGCCCCCAGCAGGGCGTACTTGGTGTTGCTGGACCAGCCGCCGATCATGACCTTGACGGCGCCGATCGAACCCACGGCGACGAAATAGAGGATGCCGATGCTCAGGTCCGCGCCGATATGCAGGGGCGTGAAGGGGACGATCGCCCAGATGAGCACCACGGTGGCAAAGGTGATGATCGGCGCCAGGTTGAAGAGTATGCGGTCCGCGCCGGAGGGCGTGATGTCTTCCTTGGTCAGCATCTTGAGCGCGTCGGCCAGCGACTGCAGCAGGCCGTAGGGGCCGACGCGATTGGGGCCGATGCGGTCCTGAATGCGGGCCGCAAACTTGCGCTCGATCCAGATGAGCAGGATGACCGTCAGCAGCGGCACCGTGGCCACGATGACGACACCCAGCAGCAGGGACAGCAGATTGGCGAGGTCGGCGTTCCAGCCGGCCCGCACCAGACAGGGCGACAGCGTGTTGATGAAATCGACACAGCTCGTCAAGACCTTGCTCCCCGCTAGACCCATTCCAGGGCGCGTTTGCGCCAGGCGTATATCAGGGCGTCGGTCAGCAGAAAAATGAACAGGAAACCGGCCCCGTAGGCGAACCAGTCAAGGCGCTCGTAGGCCACCGCCCAGGGGAAAAGGAAGATCATCTCGACGTCAAAGATCAGAAAAACGAGGCCGTAAATGTAATACTGCACGCGGAACTGCACCCAGGTGTCGCCCACGGTCTCGACGCCGCTTTCGTAGGTCTGTTTCTTGAGCGCGTTGGGTTTCTTGGGGCGCACCAGCCAGGCGCCGATGATGGGCAGCGCGGGGAAGACCCAGGCAATCGCGAAAAAGACTCCCACAAAGGCCCATTCGTTCAGCGTTTCCATTGCTGTGCAGGGCCCCCGTTTCCGCCCGCCTTGAACTGCCGCGTGGCCGGATTGTGCCAAAATGGACAAGCGGGCGAAGTATAGCAAAGGCGTTTTGCAGTCGCAAGTCGCAACTGCCCCGCCCGCCCCCGGCCCCGCCAGAGTCTCGCGCCCGGCCTGCCGCGCCTGTAGACTGGACGCCATGTATCGCATCGTCCAACCCGCCGCCGCGGACTGGGAGCGCTTCGTTCAGCAGCACCCGCGCGCCCACGTGCTGCAATTGCCCGCCTGGGGCTCGCTCAAGGCGGCCTACGGCTGGCAGGTCCTCCGCGTCGGCCTGACCCCACCCGACGGCGACGAACTGGTGGCCGGCGCCCAGATGCTGCTGCGTCCGCTGGGCCGCGTGGGGAAGCTCGCCTACCTGCCCATGGGCCCCCTGCTCGGCGCCGACGACCAGTGGGACGCCCTCTGGCCCGCCCTGCACCGGCGCGCGGGCCGCCGCCGGGCCTTCATGCTCAAGTGGGAACCGGGCCACGAGGCGGGCTACACGGCGC
>DAOUIB010000189.1:0-5533 GCA_034428275.1 Anaerolineae bacterium | reverse complement strand
GATCTGTGGGTATACTTTACCATGACCTTTGTCCCTGTGCTGTACCTTACAGTCCACCTTTATCTCAGAGATAAGGTATGCGCTGGTAAATGATGACCTCACTCACTCATCCACACATATCTCCCATTCACTGTACTTCATTGCATAGAGAACCAACAGGCATGATCACTTAGCATGTGTATGCATTGACTCTGCTTTTTTGTGCTCTGCAGTTAAAACAGAGTAAGCGATACCTCAGAGACCAAAGGGTTCGCCAAGCGGATCAAGCGGCTGAACGCCGGCGTCCGCCAGCGCTTTCAGCAACTTGCGCCGGATGGCCTCCATGCCCTCCAGCCAGACCTGCAATTCCTCGTTGCCGTCCTCGACGGCGGGCAGGTTTTCCGTGGCGCGCTCGAAGTCATCGAGCACCGGCAGCAGGGACCGCAGCGTGTCGACCTTCGCGTTGAAGCGCGAAGTCAGCAGGTCGCGTTCGAAGCGCTTGCGCGCGTTACTGAAGTCGGCGCGTTCGCGCTGCCAGCCAAGGGTGCTCGCGTCGGCGCGCCTGCGTTCGTCCTCCAGCTCGGCCTGCAAGGCCGCCAGGGGGTCGTCCGCGTCAGCGGCCGCTTCCTGGTCCCTGGCGTCAATCTCTGCGTCGCCGGCTTCAGGGCTGCCGGTGGCCTGCGGTGCGTCGTCCTCGCACAGTTGCTCCTGGCTCACAATGCTGCCTCACTGTTCCTCGCCAACCCGGACAATATACTGAAAAGTTTGGCCGGCCGGTCATAGAATCGCGTAAAAAAACTGGAGGTCTTTCGCAAGAACAGTTTTCTAAAGGCGCTGCGCCACGTCGTCCCCTTCCTCAAGCAAACCGGCCAGCACGTCCGTCATGACGTTGGAGACGTGCCGCACCGCGCCGACGGCGCGGCCGTAGTTGAGGTGGGTAGGGCCGACCACGCCCAACGCGCCGCTGACCTGGCCCGGGATGCCGTAACGGCTGAGCACCATGGAGAGATGATTCAGTTCTTCCCAGCGGCCATCCCCGGCGATGAACACCTGCACGTCGTTGCGGGCCAGCACCTCCGAGAGCAGCAGGTTGAGGACCGCGCGCTCCTCAAAGACGCGCACCGCCTGTTCGGCGCCTTCGCTGTCCTGAAAGGTGCTGAGGACTCCACTGAGGCCGTCGCGATAGATGAAGCGCACCTGATTGGTGTCGGAACGATCCATCACGTCCGCCGCCAGTTCGGCGATTTCCCGTTCAAACAGGCCCAGTTGCGCGCTCTTCATGCGCACTTCGTTGGCCCCCTGGTCAAGGCAGACGGCGTTCAGACGCCGCGCCGCCTCCGCCAGCGCGGTCTGGCCGGGCGATTCGACGAGGGTCAGCATCTGCTGATGAACGTTGCCGCTGTGCAACACCAGCACCATCAGCACCAGGCGGCCCTGGATGGAAATCAGTTCGAGGTGCTTGAAGCGGCTGGCTTCGGAGATTGGCGCAGTCACCAGCGCGGCGGAGCGGGCGGTGCGCGCCAGCAGGGTCGCGGCCAGGCGCATCCACTGTTCCGTCGCCGCCGGTGGCGTGCGCATGCTCTCGCTGATGCGGCTCTCCTCTACCGCGGTGAGCGAGCCGCGCGTCATCAGGCGACTGACGAAATAGCGATAGCCGTCCTCGGTGGGGACGCGGCCGGCGGAGGTATGCGGGGCCCGGATGAGACCCTTTTCCTCCAGCAGCGCCATTTCGTTGCGGATGGTGGCGGAACTGACCCCCAGCTCGCAGGCATCCTGCAGGTAGCGGGAGCTGACCGGCTCCGGACTGGCCGTATAGCTTTCGATGATCAGGACGAGGATTTCTTCCTGACGGCGCGTAAGGGGATGCAGTGTCGTGTCGTCCATAATGGCAGATGCAGCAGCAAATTCGACCCGGGAACGCTTGTCAGGGAGGGTGAAGGCATGCTACCATTCAGGTATGGAACTGTAAAGTCAGCCACAGGAAGGACACAGTGATGGGCAGCAAAACATTCGAGGCCACCACCGACAACTTCGCCAGTGAAGTGCTGGGCGCGGACACGCCGGTGCTCGTCGATTTCTGGGCGGAGTGGTGCGGCCCCTGCAAGATGATTGCGCCCATCGTGGACCAGCTGGCCGACGACTATGAGGGCCGGCTCAAGGTGGGCAAGCTGGACGCCGACGCCAACCCCGACGTCGTGATCCAGTACGGCGTGATGGGCATTCCGACCCTGATCCTCTTCAACAAGGGCGAAGTCGTCAACCGGGTGACCGGTTTCAAACCGCGCGAACGTCTCATCGACGAGCTGGGCCTGGCCGGGCAGATCGCCTGATTCGAATGCGCTGTGAAGTGAAGGCCCGCTGGCAGCAGCGGGCATTTTCGTTTACCGGCAACTGCCTGAATGAACGCCCTGGCGAGGAGGAAACCTGAATCAATGTCGCTGACTGGCAAGGTCGAGAAAGTCCCTGGCACCCGCTATTTGCGCGAGGCCGGCCCACTTTCACCCGGGCCCGCGAGCTTCAACATGACCGGCGCGCTGTCGCTCTTCAGCGGTTCCGCCTCAATGGACCTGGGGCGCGAAATAGCCGACTACATGAACGTACACCAGGGCGAATACACGCGCACGGTTTTCTCCAACGAAAACATCCTCATTCAACTCAACGAAAGCGTGCGCGGCCGCGACGTTTACCTGGTGCAGACCATGGCCTCGCCGGTGCACGACAACCTGATGGAACTGCTGCTGATGGTCGATACGCTCAAACGCGATTCGGCCGCGCGCATCAACGTGGTCGTGCCCTACCTCTCCTACAGCCGCTCGGACAAGAAGGACCAGCCCCGCGTGGGCATCGCAGCGCGCCTGGTGGCCAACCTCATTGAGGCCGCCGGCGCCAACCGTTACATGACCATCGACCTGCATGCCGGCCAGTTGCAGGGCTTCTTTGACATCCCGGGCGATGCCCTGACCGCCTTCTACCTGCTCAGCGACCACGTGGATGACCTGGCCATTCCGAATCTGGTGGTGGTCTCGGCCGACCTGGGCTTTTCCAAGAAAGGGCGCAACTGGGCCGAGCGCCTCGGCACGCCGCACGCCATCGTCGAAAAGCGCCGCGTCGACAACGAGGAGAGCCCGGACGTCCTCTCGATCATCGGCGACGTGCGCGACCGCAACGTGTTGCTGGTGGATGACGAGGTGCTCACTGCCGGCAGCGCCTGTCAGGCCGTCCAGGCCATTCGCGAGCACGGCGCGCGCGACGTCTACTTCGCCTTCACGCATGCGCTCATGCCGCCAGAGGGCTACCAGCGTCTGGCGCTACTGGGCCTGAAACGCATCATCTGCACCAATACCCTGCCGGTCCCCCTGGAATGTCGCCTGCCCAACATGACCGTGCTCTCCGTCGCGCCCCTGCTGGGGGAGGTCATCCTGCGCGCGCACGCGGGCCGCAGCGTGGGCGAACTCTTCGACGAGTGACCCCGCCCGCCCTGCAGGACAGCAGCCCGGTCTCGCCGCGGGCCCTTGCCGTCGGCGCCGTCATTCTGCTGGCGCTGACCGGTCTGCTGATTCTGGTGATCGACTGGGTGGGCATAGAAGAGCTGCGGGCCTGGATCCTGAGCGCCGGACCGCTGGCGCCATTGCTCTACATCCTGCTCAAGGCGGCGGCCTACGTTTTCGCGCCGCTGAGCAGCGGGCCGGTGCAACTGGCGGCCGGCCTGCTCTTCGGCGTCGTGCCGGGCACGATCTATACCGTCATCGGCGAGGTGCTGGGCGGCACGCTCAGTTTCCTCATCGCGCGCCATCTGGGGCGTCCTGCGGTGCGACGCTTCGCCGGCGAGGCGGGTCTGGCGCGCATCGACGAGTTTGTGGGGCAACTGGGTGGCTGGCGCGCGCTGGTCTATGCGCGGCTCTTCCTCTTCGCGATCTACGATTTCATCAGTTACGCGGCGGGCTTCGCCAGAAGCATCAGCCTGCGGCAATACCTGCTGGTGTCAATCATTTGCGGCACGCCGCCCTCGTTCATCTTCGTCTACGCCGGCGGGCTACTGGAAGACCAGCGTCAGCAGATCCTGCCGCTATACGTCCTGATCGGCGGGCTGTCCCTCTTGCCCTGGCTGATTCACCGGGCGCTGCGGGCGCGGCGGCGGGGCAGGGAAGGGCCCGAAACGGGCTAGTCCCGCAGGTACTTCCCGGGGATGCGCGAGCCTTCGTAGCTGGCCTGCGGGTCCCGCCCGGCGATCTCCGCAGGGATCTCGTCCTGCCAGAAGGCCGGAACAGTGTCCCCCGGTCGGGAGTGCCAGGCCAGCACCAGCGTGCGGCGAACCGCGGTGCGGTTCCTGTCCGCCGCGTGCAGGATACGGCCATCCAGCAACACGAGGTCGCCGGCCTTGACGGGCACGTGGACCTGGTCCGGGTCGTCGCTGAACATGGTCGGGTGGTCCTCGTCGATGAAGCGGGCGCCCTGTTCGTGAGCGGGCACGAGCCGGTCGTGTAGCGGAACCCGTTTCAGGTGGCTGCCGGGGATGACTTTCAGACAGCCGTTCTCCGCTGTGGTGTCGTTCAGGTAGTAATTCAGGGCGATTTTCTGCGGCCAGGGCGCGAGGCTGAGGGGATCGTTCCATTCCATGTGGTCCTGGTGCCAGTAGAGCGGCGGCCCGCCGGCCTCCTAGGTGAGGACGATGATGCCGCCCTGCGGCCTGAAATCGCCGAAGCCCAGGTCGGCCAGGGCTTCGTACGCGGGCTTCCAGGACAGCAATCTGTCGATGAGCGCATTTTCTTCCGCCCTGACGACAATGTGTTGCCCCTGATAGCGGAGGTCAGAAGGTTCGACGTGGCCGGCGATGAGGCGCCCGGTCTCCGCGCGCAGTTCCTCAAGGAAGGAACGTGGCAAGACATTCTCGACGAGGACGTAACCCTCGCGCAGCATGAACTCCCGTTTCTCGCGGGCGGTTTCGGGGGTCAGCATCGGGGATTCTCCTCCAGTCGTGCGGATTGCGGGATGTTCCGGTCGGACGTTGCGGCTTCCCGACCTATGGCTTCAGGAATTCCCCGGGCGTTCGCAAACTCTCGTATTCGGCAGCCGGGTCCCTGTCGGCTATCGCCGCCGGGACCTCTCCCTGCCAGTAGTCGGGGACCGTGTCCATCGGGCGCAAATGCCAGGCCAGCACGAGGGTGCGCCGTTGCTCAGTGCGGTTCCTGCCCGCCGCATGCAGGGTGCGGGCATCCAGCAACACAAGGTCGCCGGCCCGGACCGGCAACAGCACCTGGTCCGGGTCCTCGCTGAACATGACCGGGTCGTCCTCGCTGACGTAGCGCGCGCCCTCTTCATGGGCGGGCACGATCCGGTCGTGAAGGGGAAAGCGCTTGCGGTGGCTGCCGGGGATGACCCTGAGGCAGCCGTTTTCCACGCTGGTGTCGGTCAAATAGTAGTTGAGGGCCACGACCTGCGGCCAGGGGGCGAGGCTCAGAGGGTCGTTCCAGAAGACCCAGTCCTGGTGCCAGTAGAGCGGCGGACCGCCCGCTTCCTTGGTGAGAATGATGACCTTGCCCTCGGGTTTGAAATC
>DAOUIB010000188.1:0-2179 GCA_034428275.1 Anaerolineae bacterium | reverse complement strand
GACGGTGGTCGCGCAGCAGGGGCGCGTACACTTTTACGAGGGCTATACGACGCAGCAGATCGTCTTCCCGGTGCGGGTCATGATTCGCCTGGGTATCGAGATTCTGGTGCTCACCAACGCCGCCGGCGGCCTGCGAGCGGACTGGCAGACCGGCGATCTGATGTTGCTCAACGACCACGTCAATCTGCCGGGTATGACCGGCGCCAACCCGCTCACCGGGCCCAACGACGAGAGCTTTGGCCCGCGCTTCCCGGGCATGTCCCAGGCCTACGACCGCGACCTGCGCCGTCGCGCCCTGCGGGTGGCGGATGAGGCGGGCATCGCGCTCCACGAAGGCGTTTACGTCTGCGTATCCGGGCCCAATTTTGAGACGCCGGCCGAGATCCGTATGCTGCGCAGCATGGGCGCCGACGCCGTGGGCATGTCCACGGCCCACGAAGTCGTGGTCGCCCGCCACGCCGGCATTCGCGTGCTGGCCTGTTCCGGCATCACCAACGTGGCCATCGACGAGGTGAACAGCGACCAGGAGGCCAGCCATGAGGAGGTGCTCGAGGCCGGCGCGCATCTGGTGCCCCGGCTGACGACCGTTCTGCGCGGAGTCCTGCGCGAACTGGCATGAGCCGCGTCGTTTTTCTTGTCGAGCAGTTGGCGCCCGGCCTGTTCATACTGCTCGCGCTGGGCCTGCTGCTGACCCTGCGACGCCTGCTGCGGGCACGGCGCAGCCTGCGCGCGACGCATTTCGAACTGGAGCAGGAACTGGCGCGACGGGCCCGCGGCGACGCCTGGGCCGCCTTGCTCTTGCTGCTGGAACTTTCCCTGATCATCCTCGGCCTGCTGGTCGTGGTGGCCCCCGCCATTCGCGACGCCGGCTCCTTCACCCCGATTCGCAGTGTTTCCGACGGTCAGTTCAATACGCCAGTGCCGGGCTTCAGCAGCGAGGCACAGATTGACGCCAGCGGCGTCAACCTGACGCCCGACGACCCGGCCCTGCGTGTGTTGGCGACGCCCACCCTGACGCCCACGCCGGTCGGTACCATCGTTCCCAATGCGCCGCCTTCCGTCGGCTGCAACGAGGCCGGCGCCATGTTGCAGGTGCCCGCCAACGGCATGCGCGTGTTTGAGCCGATCTCCGTCGTCGGCACGGCCTTCATGGATGATTTCGCCTTTTACCGTTTCGAGATCCGCGGCCCCTCCACCGGCGGGAGTTTCGCGCCGCTGGGCGACCATACGCAGCCGGTGCGCCAGCGCTCCGTCCTGGGGCAGTTCGTCCCGGCCTTTTACCTGCCAGGGGTGTACGAGTTTCGCCTATCGGTCTTCGACATCTACAATGCCCCGGGGCCTTCCTGCAGCGTCAACGTTTATCTGAGCGAAGCTCCGTCGACACCGACCCCGCGGGGCATTTGATGCGCCCCGTTTACGCATTTTTAACGACGACCAGGCTATGCTGGGGCCTGCAATTGCGTGCAGAGTGTCCCCCGCGGGGGTGAAAGCGACCGTCCATGTTTTTCGATACCAACTACCTGCTGTACGTTCTCTTGCCCACGATGCTCATCTCCCTGCTGGCCCAGGGCTATGTGCGCTCCACATTCGGCAAGTGGCAGCGGCAGCGCAACAGCGCCGGCCTGACCGGCCGCGCCATCGCGCAGCAAATCATTCGCCGGACCGAGGTCGGTGACGTGCGTTTCGAGCGCGCAACGCAGCGCAGCGCCGCCGCGGCCGGCGTGCGCGTGGAGCGGGGCGCGGGCGCCTTTGGCGACCACTACGATCCGCGCAGCCACAGCGTGCGCCTTTCCGCCGAAACGGCTGACCGCCCGTCGGTGGCCGCCATGGCCGTGGTCGCCCACGAGCTGGGTCATGCCTGGCAGCATGAAGTCAGGTCGCCGCTGATTCAGATGCGCTCGGCCCTGTTGCCGGCGGTGAGTCTGGGGCCGCAACTGGCCTTCGGCCTGATTCTCGCCGGCATGCTGATCAACCTGGTGGGTCTGATCTGGCTGGGGATCGCGTTTTTCGGTCTGGTGGTGCTTTTCAGCATTCTGACGCTGCCGGTCGAATTCGACGCCAGCCGCCGCGGCATGATTCTGCTGCGCCAGGCGGGGTTGATGCAGTCGACGAGCGACGAAAAGGGCACGCGCGCGGTATTGCGGGCGGCTGCGCTGACCTACGTGGCCGCGGCGCTGAC
>DAOUIB010000187.1:0-2615 GCA_034428275.1 Anaerolineae bacterium | reverse complement strand
GTCCGGCCGCGGTGACAAGGACCTCGACACCGTGATACAGCAACTGGAGGGCGAGCTGTGAGGGGGCTAGCTGCACTGGAGGCCATGTTTGCCAACGCGGATGAACAGCGTCGCCCGGCCTTCCTGCCCTACTATCCCGTAGGATATCCGGACCTGGATAGTTCGCTGGAAGCGATCGTCGCCATGTCCCGCGCCGGCGCGGATGGCTTCGAAATCGGCATTCCCTTCAGCGATCCGCTGGCGGATGGCCCGACCATTCAGGCGGCAACGCAACGATCGCTTGAGCAGGGCACGACTGTCCGCGATTGCGTGGCTGCCGTGCGCAGCCTGCGCGAACGCGGCGTTGACCAGCCCCTGTTGCTCATGGGTTATCTCAACCCCCTGCTGGCCTACGGCGTGGAAAGGTTTGTGGCGGACATCCGTGAAGCCGGCGCCGATGGACTGCTGGTGCCCGATCTTCCGCCGGACGAAGGTCAGGAGATCTGCGACATTTGTGAGCGGGCCGAAATGGCGCTGGTCTTCTTTCTGGCGCCAACCAGTGATGCCCAACGCATCCGCCTGGTCGACGAGCATTCAACCGGCTTCATCTACTGTGTCTCGCTCACCGGCGTCACCGGCGAGCGGGACGCCTTGCCCCGTGACCTGCAGGACTTCATTGCGCGGGTACGAGCCGGCGCGCGAAACCGGCTGGTGCTTGGATTTGGCATCAGCACGCCAGCGCAAGCCAGGCGAATGCATGGACTGGTTGACGGCTTTGTGGTCGGCAGCGCACTGGTTCGTGCCGGTGGAGAAGGGCCGGCGGCGACGGGCGCGCTGGCTGCATCCTTGCGCGCGTCCCTTGACAGGTAACAGGCATTCTTCGCTGACCGCGTTGTTGACAGTCATGGGCAGCCTTGCTATCATCCCGCTGTCCGATGAGTGGACTTCAGCCATGAATCACCGCTTCGCAGCAGCCATTCAGTTCTATTACCCTTACCGTGAAGTGAGTGGAGCGCTGCGCGCCAGCATCCGGTGAGGCGGACCGCAACCCAGGAAACCTCCGGGCGCAGGGCACAGGCTCCGCGCTCTTTTTGTTGTGCAGGGGGTCAAGCAGCAATCTGACAGTTCGGCAGGAGAGTTGCCATGATGCTCCGTGGCCTGCGCGGCGCGACCACTGTTAGTGACAACACAGAGGAAGCGATTCTTGATGCCACGCGTGAACTTTTGGCTGCCATGATCGAGAGCAACGGCATCGGGGAAAACGAGGTCGCCAGCATCTTCTTTTCCAGCACATCGGACCTGACTGCTGCCTTTCCTGCGCGTGCCGCGCGTGATCTGGGCTGGCAGACGGTTGCGCTGATGGGCACGCAGGAACAGGATGTGACCCATGGGCTGGAGCGCTGCATCCGCGTTCTGTTGCACTGGAATACGGCCAAGGAAACAGCACATCTGCGGCACGTTTTTTTGCACGGCGCCAAAGTGCTGCGCCCGGACTGGGCTGACGGAAAGTGAGCCAGGCTATGGATAAGCAATTGCCGGACGCCGAAAGCGCGGTGGTCACAGGCTTTCATTGTCGTCAGTTGACGGTCGTGGGCCTGGGCCTGATGGGAGGTTCGCTGGCGCTGGCCCTGCGACCCCACGCCGGGGTCGTCGTCGGCGTCGAGACCGACGCTGCCGCCCGTCAACTGGCGCTGGAGCGGGAAATCGTCCATGAGGCGACCGGTGACCTGCGCGAAGGCGTGGCCGATGCCGACGTCGTCGTGTTGGCTGCGCCGGTGCGCAGCATCATCGACATGCTCGAACATCGCCTGGGGACCTACATGCGCTCCAATACGCTTTTGCTGGACCTGGGCAGCACCAAGCAAAGCATCAACCGGGCCATGCGCGAGCTGCCCATCGGCATTCTCGCCGTGGGCGGACATCCGATGACCGGACGCGAATCGAGTGGCGCCGGCGACAGCGACCCCGACATGTTTCGCAATCGACCCTTTGTCCTCTGTCCCAACCGCCGCACAACGCCTTCGGCCCTGCTGCGCGCGCGCGCGTTGGTTGAGGCTCTCGGCGCGCTTCCCATCGAAATGGACGCCGAGCGGCATGACCGCGTGGTCGCCGCGATCAGTCATTTGCCCTATTTGTTGAGCACGGCGTTGGTGGCAACGGTGGCCAACGAGGGAGAAAACGACGAGGCCGTCTGGGACCTGGCTGCCGGCGGATTCCGGGACATGTCCCGTCTGGCCGGCAGTGACGTACGCATGATGGGTGACATTCTCAGCACCAATACCCAGGCGGTTGCGACCCTGCTGGCCATGTTTCGTATGCAACTGGCGCAACTGGAAGCCATGCTGATATCGCGCGACGACCAGCGTCTGACTGCCACGTTGCGACCCATCAGCGAATCGCGTCGGGAATGGACGGCAGGCAACGGAGCTCGTCATGCACAACCCTGAATCGACCTGCCTGGTCGTACAGCCCTCGCAGGACCTGCGCGGCACGACCGGCGTCCCCGGCGACAAGTCCATTTCCCACCGTGCGGTGATGTTGGCCGCGCTGGCGGAGGGCAGGTCCATTGTGCGCGGCTGGCTGGCGGCGGGCGATACCGAGGCGACCCTGCGCAGCGTGAAAGCGCTTGGCGTGCG
>DAOUIB010000186.1:0-5475 GCA_034428275.1 Anaerolineae bacterium | reverse complement strand
ACCGTCGTGCCCCAGAGGTCCATATCCATGCTTTCGCCGTATGCCGTGAAGAATTCGGCGTTGTCACGATACTGGTCAAAGGTCTCTGCCGGAGCCAGCGCATAGCCGTATTCTGCCTCGAAAGCGGCCATGATGTCGGGATTCTCGAAGAGGTCCTTGCGATACAGGTAGACCTTGACGAAAGCTTCCATCGGCACGCCGAAGAGATCGCCATCGGCGTTCTTGAAGTAATCGGCGAAGCTGGTGAAGGCGCTCTCGTCATAGCCTTCGTAGGCCAGGCCCGGGTTATCCGCCGCGAACTGCGTCAGGTTCACCAGGTAGTCCTGCGCCAGGTAGGAGTAAATGATGTCCTGCTCAATGTAGACGAAGTCATAGATGCCGGTGTTGGCTTCCATGTCGTTGATCGCCTTGGAATACATCTGGTCCCAGGACGTCGTCTCAAACTCGACGTTGATGCCGGTGAGTTCTGTGAATTGCGCCGCCAGGACATCGGCCACGTAATTCGAGGGTGGCGTGCTCTCGGACACGCCGCGAATGGTCACGCCGGCATAGGGCGCGGCCGCTTCCGCCCACCAGCCGTGCATGTCAGCCGTCACCAGGCTCATGTTGGCCAGCAGCACGAAGGCGAGCACGAAAACGATGGCGAACAGTTTCTTCATGACATTTCTCCTCAAACAAAGACAGATGATCAGCACAGTTGCCGCAGGATTTCCTAGCTGTTTACGCTCGAGACGAAACAACCGATCGCAGCAAATGTTCCGATGTCGCAAGTATTCTATCAGAGAATCCAGGAATTGGTAGGTGTTGAGCGGACTTTTGTCAACAATTCAACATTATGTCCGGGACAGTCATTAATTTGAGACTGACCTCGCAACTTCTCATCCACTCGCCCGCCTGTTCCCGTCGCCCGTCGCATTGACCGCGAAGGCGACCTCGTCCGCCGCGATGCCCGGTGGCGGCGCAGGGCCCGGCCGTAACCGGACAGCTTCCCCTGACACTTCCCGACGCCAGACGAATATGCGACACTGCCGGAGTCGCAGGGCCTCCAGGTTCCGGTGGCGCATTTCCTGGCGCGACCCACGCCACTGGACGGCGTAAACGGCCTGGGGCCGCGCGTCATGGCACGATATCAGGAGAGAACGTGAGCGAGTATCCGCTGGAACTGTTGGGTGGCCAGGCGTCATCCCCACCCCTGCTGCTGGCGCCGGCCAACGGCTTCCCGCCCCGCTGCTACGAGCCCCTGCTGACGCCGCTCGCGCGCGACTGGCGCCTGTTGAGCCTGCCGCCGCGCGCCATGTGGCCCGACAGCGGCCCGCCGCCCGCGCAGCCCGGCAGTTGGCAGGCGCTGGCCGACGATCTGCTGGCCGGTATGGCGCAACATGAGCTGCGCGGGATCGTGGCCCTGGGCCATTCCCTGGGCGCCGTCGTGCTGCTGCTGGCCGCCCTGCGCGAGCCGCAGCGTTTTCGCGCCCTGGCCCTGCTCGATCCCGCCATTCTGACGGAAGAACGCCTGGCCACGCTGCGCGGCCTGCGCGATCGCGCGGAACTGGACCAGATGCCCCTGGCGCAGGGCGCGCGGGAGCGCCAGCAGCGCTTCGCCTCGCAGGAGGCCGCCTTCACCTACTGGCGTCCGAAGCCGCTCTTCGCCGACTGGAGCGACGCGGCGCTGTGGGCCTACACGCGCAGCATGACGCGCCCGGCCCGCGATGGCGCCGGCTTCGAACTCAGCTGGCGCAGGGACTGGGAAGCCTGGTATTACACGTCGGTGGAGCTGGAGCCATGGCGCGCGCTGGCGCGTCTGGAAAGGCAAATGCCGACGCTGCTGCTGCAGGGAGCGGACAGCGAGACCTTCCCGGGCGACTCCCACAAGCGCGCCCGCGCGTTGCTGCCCGCGGCAACTCTTGTCAGCCTGCCGGGCTGCGGCCACCTCTTTCCCCTGAGCCACCCGGAGCTCACCCGGCCCGCCCTTGCGGCCTGGCTGGGAAGCCTGGGCTAGAAGCCGATGGTGGCCGCCGGGTTCTGCGGCGTATCCAGATAACGAATCTCAAAGTGCAGATGCGGGCCGGTGGAGTTGCCGCTGTTGCCCAGGCCGCCGATCACCTGGCCGGCGCCGACCAGTTGACGGCAGCGCACGTGAATGCTGCTCAGATGACCGTATACCGTGGTGAAGGGCCCGTGCGACAGCACGACGGTGTAGCCGTAGCCATAGCTGTTCCAGCCGGAGAAGATGACCACGCCGCCATTGGCCGCGCGCACCGGCGCGCCAACGACACCGGCCAGGTCAATGCCGCTGTGGTAGATCGAAAAGCCCTGGGTGATGGTGTAGCTGCTCATGGGGTTGGTCCAGAAACTGCCGGTGGCGTTCTGGACGCGACCGCAACTGCCGGGCTGGCCGGTAGCGAAGGAAACGAAACTGCCGCCGCTGCGGCTGGTGCCGCCCTCGCGCTGGACCTGCGGCGTCCAGGCGATCTGTTCCGCCTCGCCGCCCGGGATGAGGATGCGGGTGCCGCTGGGCAGCACCGTTTCCGGCGTCGCGCCGAAGAGCTGGTTGAATTCCGAATCGATCACCAGCCAGGGATCGTCCACGTCGTAGGAACGGGCGATTTCGGCGATGTTGCGCGTGCCGATGACCGTGTGAAAGACGCCATCCACCGGCGGGATGTTCAACACGCGCCCCGGACGCAAACTCTGGATGATCGAGCGTTCGTTGGACCAGGCGATGGAATTCGGCTGCAGGCCGAAGCGCTCGGCGATTCCGATGACCGTATCGCCCTTTTCGATGGTGTACTGGATGACCTCGCTGCGCTGCCGCTCGGGAACGACGGTGAAGGGATCGTACACGTTCCGTACCAGCAGCACGTCCTTCATCGGCGGGCCGGGAACGATGGAGCGCTGCAGGAAGACATCCAGCTGCGCCGGGCTGATGGTGGGCAAATTCACGGTCGTGGCAGGCCGGACGGGACGGCTGTCGCCAGGCACGACTGGCGCCGCTGGCGGCGACTCAACCGTGGCCGGCGCCGCCGCCTCATCGGCCGGCAGCAGGTCGGTCAGCACCAAGGCGCCGGTCGCCAGGAAGAGCAGAACGGCGCCCAGCAGCAGCAGCCAGCCGGTCAGGCGGCGCCACAGGGGCGTTGCGCCCCCTCGCACTGTCGCAGGTCTCATTCCTGGCTGCGGCGCCAGGCTTCGTATTCCTCGCGGGCGTCATCCCGCAGCGGATAATACTTGCGCAGGTCGCCGCCCCCGGCCAGTTTCATGCGCGAAAAGACTTCCCAGTCGGCATGTTCACCGGCGCTGCGGATCAGCTCTTCGGCCAGGGCGACGGGCACGTTGACCGCGCCGTCGTCGTCCGCGACGATGATGTCGCCGGGCATGACCAGCGTGTCGCCGCAGGCGATCGGCCGGTTCACGGCGAAGGGCATGATGTTGGTCTGCGTGTGGAAGTTGGGCGTGGCGCCGCGCAGCCACAGGCCCAGGTCCAGCGCGCGCGCGTGGCCGAAATCGCGAATGCAGCCGTCGATGACCACGCCAATGCCGCCGCGACCCTGGAAGTAGGTCAGCATCATCTCGCCGAAGACGCCGCTGCCCATGTCGCCGCGCGCGTCCACCACCACCACGTCGCCCGGCTGCGTGTGATACAGCACGTGGCGATGCAACTGACGCTGCGTGTTCGCATACTCGTCAGTGTCGATCATGTCCTCGCGCCGCGGCATGCATTGCAGCGTCAGCGCCGGCCCGACGACGGAGACGCCCGGGGTCAGGGCCACGGGGCCGCGGATCTGCGCGTCCCGTATGCCCAGCTTGCTGAGCTCGGCGGAGGCGGTGGCGCTGCCGACGTCCTTCAGTCCCTCGATGAGATGCGCCGGCGGCCTGCGAATGTCTTCGGTGACCACCGGCGGCTTCGGGTCGCTCATGTGCGGATCCTTCGTGTCGCTAGCCGAGATTGCCGTCATGCGCCGCGCAGTATGCCAGTTTGTCCTGGTCGATTGCCACTCCCAGGCCGGGCGCTTCCAGCGGCTCCAGCACCTGCGCCCCCGGCGCCGGCTCGTAGGGCTCGGCCAGCAGGGTGTCGGTCATGTCGGAAAAGCCGGCGCGCCATTTCGCGATGCGCGTGGAGGCGGCCAGGTGGGCGGCGCCGGCGGCCATGATGTCGAAATAGGGCGCGACCGAGATCTCCAGGCCGGCGGCTTCGGCGACGGCGTTCATCTTGTGCCCCGGCAGCAGGCCGCCGTACTTCTCCAGCTTGTAGTGCAGCACGTGCGCCGCGCCGGCGTGCGCGATCTCGTAAATGCTGCGCGGCCCGAGCGTGATCTCGTCCGCCTGCAGCGGCGTGTTCAGACGGGCGGCCAGCACGGCCATCTCGTCCACGTAGCGCACGGGCTGCTCAAACAGCCCCACGCCGCCGATCCCTTCCATCACCGGCAGCGCCCGCACGGCCTGCCCCAGGGTGTAACCGGTGTTGCTGTCCAGCTGGAAGCGGGCGCGATCGTCGCAGAGTTCGCGAATGCGGGCGTACATGGCGATGTCCTCGTCAACTTCAAAGCCGATCTTGGCCTTGAACCAGGTCCAGCCCTGCTCCACCTTTTCGTTGACCTGCCCGGCCATCGCCTCGGGGTCGTCGTGGTCGGCGAGGGCGTGCAGCGGAGCGCCGGCGTTGCAACGTCCGCCCAGCAATTCGTAGACCGGCACGCCCAGCGCCTTGCCCTTGAGGTCCCACAGGGCCATCTCGACCGAGGTGATGGCGTAGTCGCTCACGCTCAGCGCCTGCATCTCGGCGAAGCGTTGCTCGATGGCGAAGGGGTCCTTGCCCAGCATGGCGGGCGCCAGGTAGGCGTCGGTGGCCGCCTTGATGACCTCCACCGAATCGCCGTAGAAGGGCGCCGGCGCGATCGTCTGGCCGATGCCGGTGATGCCCTCGTCGGTCATCACCTCCGCCACCACGGTGGCCGTATCCGGCGACCCGCCATAGTAGGTGAGCAACAGGCGGCGGCGTGGAATGCGGACGATGGTCGAACGTACTTCGGTGATTTTCATGGCCGTTCTCCCGCTTCTGATCCGGTCAATGTGCCGAGGTCAGCCGCAGCAGCCGGCCGACGTCGTCCAGTTCCTCAAGTCGCCCGCAGGCATCGATGAGCGCGGCAACCTGCGCGTCGGGCAGCAGATCGCCCGTCAGATAGCGAAACTTGCCTTCAAACTGCGCCTCGTCCAGCATGTTCTCCGGCTCGCCGAGGGCGTATTCCACGCGACCGCGATATTGCGCGCCGTCGCGCATGATGACCCGCACTTCGCAGCCATTGCTGTCCACGGCGACCAACTGCTCGTCCAGCCCGATCTTCACAATGCGCCGCAGGCGGCGCGTCAGCGGGTCGTCCCAGCAGGCGTCGATGTCGGCCCGGTACCAGCTGCCGCGCTGCAGCACGACGGCGACGGTGACCGGCAGGCTGTATCCGGCCAGTTCGGCCGTCCCCGGCTCCGGAT
>DAOUIB010000185.1:0-5583 GCA_034428275.1 Anaerolineae bacterium | reverse complement strand
GATCATGCAGCGCGGCGTAAAGGCGGTCGCGGAACCTGTCCAGCTGAGAGCCGAAGGTCACGTGCAGCGCCTGGCGGGCGTCGAATTGCTCGAAGAGCGCCGGCAATGCATCGTCGGGCGGATCGACGGGGACGCGTTCCAGGCGCCCCGAGATGTGATAGGTGGCGCGGTCCGTTTCGAAGCGTTCGCGGGCCAGGGCCAGGATCTCACGGAAGAAGGGCGCGTCGCGCATGGCGATCACGCGCAGGGCCTCCAGCCAGCTGGTGCCGGCCGTCTTGAGGTGCACCAGTTCTCCGGCATGCCGATGAATGATCGGGTAGATGCGGAACTTGTCGGAGCCGGTGTGGATACTCAGCTTGTAGGGGCCCATCTCGCGCGCGATGCGGGCGTGGGCGGCGAAATCGTCCTCGAATCGCTGCAGGTCCCCGATATAGTCCACGCCCTTTTCGAAGTCGCCGATGAAACGCGGCGCCAGACCGTCGACGCGCACGCCCAGGCGCTGCAATTCGGCCGCGATGAACCAGTGCTCGGCCGGGCTGGTCGGCGTGTCGGTCTCGTCGACCGAGACTTCCAGGTCAAAGGGGTCGCCAGCGAAACGCCCTTCGACGTGGCGCGCCAGATTCTTCACGTGGACGATGGCGCGACTGTACTTGCCGCTGGCGCGCAGCAGGGTCTCCTCGTCCAGGGGGCTGGCGACGGCGCCCGCGAGGTAGAGACGCCGCAAGTCGCCGGGCGTCGCCTCCATGTCATCCGGGGCCAGGGATTCGAACTTCGCCTGCAATGCAGCCGCATCGGCGTCGTGGGCGGCATTGTCTACGTGTTCGTTGGGGTCGAGCGTGAAGCCGGTGAAACCCGCCTCGATGCAGGTGTCGATATCGGCGATCTCCTTGACGTGGTCCGCGTCGCTGCCATAGCCTTCGCGGTAGTCCATTTGCAGTACGCCCCAGGTTGCGTCGTCGATCACGTCCTGAGCGCTGCGACTGCAGCGTTGCATCTCGCGAATGGACTGCTGGGCGAAGACGCCCGCCATGTCGCCCTTGCGCACGGCGCGGACGTGGCCAGGCGTCGCCAGACCGAGTCGATCGCCGCAACCGATGGACTTGCGCAGGCCCAGGGGTCGCGGGGCCGTCCACGGCAATTCGCGGCGCAGGGCGGCGGCATTGACGGCGTCAGGGGGGCAGAGCCAGCCATCGCCCTGCTGTTCGCCGTGGAAACCCCGCGGCAACTCGCCGCGAATGCGCAGCCGCCGTCCTGCTCCGCTGCCAAGCAGTTCAATATCCACGCTCACCTCGTTTGCTCATCCAGTCCGGCGCACAATATAATACCTGTGGACGACCCAGCGCAAAGGCGTGCAGCAAATGACCCGACCCAACATCCTGCTCATCACCAGCGACCAGCAACACTGGAACACCCTGGGTTGTCTCAATCCGGAAATCAGTACGCCGGCGCTGGGCCGCCTGGCCGAAGAGGGCACGCTCTACACCCGCGCCTACTGCCCCAACCCGACCTGCACGCCAACGCGGTCCTCAATGATTACCGGCAAGGCCCCGGCGCAGCACGGCGCGGTCTCGCTGGGCATGAAGCTGCCGGAGCACGAACCCACCGTGGGCGACGTCTTGCAGCGGGCCGGCTATCGCACGGCTCTGGTCGGCAAGGCGCATTTTCAGCCGCTGCAGGGGACGGAGGACTATCCGTCGCTGGAGGCCTGGCCGACCCTGCAGGACCTCGACTTCTGGCGCGAATTCAACGGCCCCTTCTACGGCTTTGAGCATATCGAACTGGCGCGCAACCACACGACCGAGGCCCACGTCGGCCAGCATTACGCGCTTTGGATGGAAGCCAGGGGCCTGGACAACTGGCGCGATTACTACGAGACGCCGACCGGCAACAACGACGGCCAGGTGCGCAAGTGGATGATCCCGGAGCGCTTTCATTACAACGCCTGGATCGCGGAGCGCAGCAATGCCTTGCTGGGACAATACGCTGAAGACGAAGAGCCTTTTTTCCTCTGGGCCAGCTTCTTCGACCCGCACCCCAAGTATCTGGCGCCCGAACCCTGGGATTCGATGTACGACCCGGCCGCGTTGACGGTGCCGGGAATCACGCCTGGCGAACATGAGGTCAATCCGCCGCACTTCCGCCTGACCCAGCAGCCGGACCCCGACTTCACGCCCTGGCTGGAGGAAAAGGGAAACGGCCTGCACGGCTGTCATTGCCACCTGCATGACCGTGAGGAACTGGCAAAAGACATCGCCTGTTACTACGGCATGGTCAGCTGCATGGACAAGTACATCGGCCTCATCCTCGAGCGCCTCGAGGAGCTGGGCCTGGCGAAGAACACCCTGGTGGTCTTCACCAGCGATCACGGGCACTTCTTCGGTCAGCACGGCCTGACCGCCAAGGGGCCCTTTCACTACGAGGACATGATTCGCGTGCCGATGATTGTGCGCTGGCCGGGCCGCTGCGAGGCCGGCGCGCGCTCCGATGCCTTGCAGTTGCTGAGCGACCTGCCGGTGAGCTTCCTCAGCGCCTGCGGCCTTGACGTGCCGGCCGACATGACCGCCGTCGATCAAAGCCCCGTGTGGGCCGGGCAGGTTGAGCGGATGCGCAACGAGCTGCTGGTCGAAAACCACCATCAACCGACGACGCTTCATGTCCGCACCCTGGTGACGGACCGCTACAAGCTGACGGTCTACTGTCATCGCGACTATGGCGAACTCTTCGACCTGGAGCTCGATCCTGGCGAAACGCGCAACCTGTGGGACGACGCCGGTCATGCCTGGTTGAAGGACTGGCTGGTGGAACGCATGTTGATGGCGCAGATGGCGCAGGAGGAGACGCTTGACGACGAACGTCTGGCCTGGCCCAACAAGTCGGCGGGCATGTACACGAAGACTCTGGATGCCGGTCGCTGGCGCATTACAATGGACCCGGAAAACGATCGTTACGAACTGTTTGACAGCGGGCAGTATCCCGGTTCTCCGGGAATTGACCGCTGGGGCGACCCGCAATGCGGCGCGCAGCGCGGGCGCATGATGCTGGCCCTGCAGTTTGCGCGCATGGCAGCCGAGCCCTTCTGGATGCCGCGCGTCTCGGGCGCATGAGGAGTCTGAAATGGACGAAGCCATGGCATTGCAGCAGCCCTACCTCGCCAACACGGCGCCGACTGACGCCGAGGGCTTTGAACCGGCGATTGCGGACCCGCCGGCGCATCTCTACGACCATGACGACGTGTACGGGGGCGGCGTCACCGGACTCTCTTCGCTGTCCGATGCGGCGTTGACCCGTTTTCGCGAGCAGGGCTTTCTGATGCTGCGTCAGGCCCTGACTGCGGCGGAAGTTAGTGACGCGCTGGCGGGAATAGAGGCCCTTTGCGCCGGTCATGTATCCGGCGACTACGTTGTTCGCTATGAGGCCAGTGCCCGCGGGCGACTGGACCCACTGGAGACGGAAGAACGTCAGGACAATATCCGCAAGCTGAGCGATTTCGTGGCCTTCGAGCCGCGCCTGCAGGCCCTTTCCCGCCACGCCGGAATACAGACGGTCCTGCGCAAAATGATCGGGGACGAACCCCGATTGTTTCAGGACATGGCGCTGCTGAAACCGCCGCGGATCGGACGCGAAAAGCCCTGGCACCAGGATTGCGCCTATTTTGACCTGCCTCTGGGCACCCAGGTGGTCGGCATCTGGCTGGCGCTGGACGAGGCGGTGGTCGAGAATGGCTGTATGCACGTCATTCCCGGCTCGCACCGGGAGGGCCCGGTGGTGCATTTCCAGCGACGCGACTGGCAGATCTGCGACACGGACGTGCAAACCGGGCGCTGCCTCGCCCTGCCGATGCAACCTGGCGACTGCCTTTTCTTCGACGGCCTGTTGCACCATGGCACACCGCCCAGCCACTCGCCGCTGCGCCGCCGCGCCCTGCAATTCCACTATCGGCCGGAGAGCGTGGAATTCCTCCCGGACGACGCTGAGCGCCTGCGCCTCTTTGGCGAGGGCGGCAAGGACGTCACTTGCTAGGCGGCTCGAGCCAGACGATGCTGGCCGCCAGACTGCACGCCGCGCGGGACATTCGCATCGAAAAGGTGGAAGCGCCCGGCGACCCCGGCCCCGGGCAGGCGCTGATCAGCGTCACGGCGGTTGGCATTTGCGGCTCGGACCTGCACAGTTACGAAGACGGCCGCATCGGCGACACGGTCGTGCAACAACCCCTGATTTTGGGCCATGAATTTGCCGGTCAGGTGCTGGCCTGCGGCGATGACGCGCGCGACGGCAACGACGAGCCTCTGCAGCCGGGGCAGCGAGTGGCGGTCGATCCGGCGCAACCCTGTTTGCGCTGCGACCTGTGTCTGAAAGGGCACCCCAATCTCTGTCGGCGGCTGCACTTTTGCGGGCTGTGGCCGGACGACGGCGCGCTCTGCGAACGCATGCTGGTGCCGGCCCATGGCTGTTTCCCCTTGCCGGACGCGCTCAGCGATGCCGAGGGCGCCCTGCTGGAACCCCTGGGCGTCGCGCTGCATGCGCTGGACCTGGCGCGCTTGCGCCTGGCGCAGAGCGTCGTGGTGCTCGGCTGCGGGCCCATCGGCCTGCTCATTGTCCGTCTGGCCCGCCTTGCCGGGGCGGACCCGATTTACGCCTGCGACCGCTTCCCCTGGCGGGTCGCCGCCGCGGGGGCCTGGGGCGCCGGCGAGGCCTGGTGCTGCGCGGAGGAGAACTCGGTCGAACGCGTCGATCGGTTGACCGGCGGTCGCGGCGCGGACGTCGTCTTCGAGGCAGCCTGGGCCGATGAGTCCGTCGCGGAGGCCGCAGAAATGGCGCGGCCCGGCGGCAAGGTGATTCTGGTAGGCATCCCCTCGGCGGACGTCCTCACGATGAAACACTCCACGGCTCGGCGCAAGGGGCTGACGCTTCTCATGTCGCGGCGCATGAAGCACAGCTACCCGCGCTCAATTCAACTGGCGCTGGGGGGTGAACTCGCCCTGGAAGACCTGATATCGCGCCGCTATCCCCTGTCCGGGACCGCTGAAGCCTTTGCCAGTTACGCCGCCTGGGAAGATGGTGTGCAGAAGCTTCTGATCGAGATCTGAAGCGGCCTCAGGGTGCGAAGCGATAGGCGCGCCGCGCCAGGCCCACGGCCATCTCCTGCGCCATGTCCTCCGCGTCCTGCACGTCGATGAAACCGCGCTTGTGCAGGCCGGCGATCCAGTTGACCGCCGTGCGGCGCCATACGTCGTGACGGGCGGGGATGGACGTGAAGGCGCGGGTGTCGTCGTTGAAGCCGACGGTGTTGTAGATGCCGGCGGTCTCCATCACCATGTCAAAGTAACGCGCCATACCGTTGACGCTGTCGAAGAACCACCAGGGCGGTCCGAGCTTCACGGCCGGGTAGTGTCCCGCCAGCGGCGCCATCTCGCGGCCGTAGCCGCTTTCATCCAGGGTGAAGAGGATGAGCGAAAAGCGCGGGTGACTGCCGAAGCGCGTCAGCAGGGGGCGCAGGTTGCGCGTCCACTCGCTGGCGACGGGGATGTCCGCGCCCTTGTCCGTGCCGAAACCGGCCTGCAGGGCAGGGTCGTGGTTGCGCAG
>DAOUIB010000184.1:0-9431 GCA_034428275.1 Anaerolineae bacterium | reverse complement strand
GTCGACGCGGGCCGCATCCAGCACGTCCCGCGGCAGCGCCAGCGCGCCGCAGAGATAAACGAAGAAGGTGAAGCCCGCGAATTCCCGGACAGCGCCGAGGGTTTCGAACCAGTGCGCCATCGAGCCGGCGATGCGCCAGCGATCCTCAAACGGCAGCCAGGCGAGCAGCGGGAAGTCGATCAGAAACATGCGGAAACGGTAGGCGCTTAAGTCGGGGCTGAAGCCCGGGTACAGGAAGACCGCGGCCACGCCGCCGATCGCCAGCAAGAGCGCGGCGCGCGGGTTCCGGGCCAGGCGCCGCCAGAGCCCGGCCGCGCCCAGCGCCAGCGACAGGGCCAGGGCCTGGCTGATGGCCACCGCGCTCGCGAGTTGCAGAAAAGTGAAAGCGGCGATGGACGGCAGCAGCGGATTGTCCGTCAGACGCATGTAGTTGGCCAGGCCTGCGAACTGCGTTGGCCCGTAGTTTTCCCGATGCTGCAGACTGATCCCCAGGGTATGGAGCGCGGGCGCCAGCACGAAGACCAGCAGATAGAGGAAGAGCGGCAGCAAAAAAAGCGCCGCCAGCAGATCGCGGCGGCGCTTCATGGTGGCGCGGTTGTGTGCCCGCAGGCGCTCAGCCCTTGATGCCGCCCATCATCAGGCCTTCCAGCAGATAGCGCTGGCCGAAGATGTAGACCACGATGACCGGGACCACGCTCAACACAATGCCGGCGAAGACCACCGCGATACTGCCGGTGGACCATTCGCCCTGCAACTCGACGAGGCCCATCGTGATCGGCATGGCGTGCTGCGAGTTGATGAAGACCAGCGGCGTGAAGTAGTCGTTCCAGCGGCTGTTGAAAGTCAGGATGCTGAGGATGGCGATGCCCGGCGCGGCCAGCGGCAAATAGATGCGACGGAAGATCTGCCACTGGTTGGCGCCGTCGATCAGCGCCGACTCCTCGAAATCGCCCGGGATCTGGCGGAAGTACTGGCGCAGCAGGAAGATGCCGAAGGCCGTGAACACCGAGGGGACGATCAGCGACCAGATGGTGTTGACCAGGTTCAGGTACTTCACGCCCATCAGGATGTAGACCGGGATGATGGTCATCTGGCCCGGCACCATCATCGTCGAGAGCACCACCCAGAACAGCACGCCGCGGCCGCGGAACTGCAGGCGCGCGAAGGCGTAGCCCGCCAGCGCGGAGGTCACCGCCCCGCCAATCACGGCGCCGCCGGCGTAGTAAAAGCTGTTCTTCAGCATGTGCAGGAAGGGAATGGTGTCGAAGACCGACTGATAGTTGCTGAAGTCGAAGTCGAAGTGGATCCACACCGGCGGCACGGTGAAGGAATCGCGCAGCGTGCGGAAGGAGGTCGAGATTACCCAGAGCAGGGGCATCAGGGTCAACAGGCCTATGAAGATCAGGAAGGCCGTCTGGATCCAGTGGCCCCAGGGCCTGTCCAGCGGGTTGACGGTGTGCCGTTCCTGAACGGCAGTCGTGGTTGTGCCGGCCATTGCTTACCCCCTACCCGTAAAAGACCCAGCGCTTGCTGAGCAGGAACTGGATGCCGGTGACGATCAGGATGGCGATGAAGAGCGTGACGGCGATGGCGGAGCCGTAGCCGAATTCCTGTTCCTTGAAGGCCACCTCGTACATGTACATCACCGCCGTGCGGCTGCCATCGCCCGGCCCCCCGCGCGTCATGATTTGCGGTTCGTCGAAGATTTGCATGGCGCCGATGACGTTGATCACCGTGGCGAAAAGCATGATTGGACTGATGAGCGGCAAGGTCACCGTCCAAAGGCGGCGCCAGCCCTGAGCCCCGTCCACGTCGGCCGCGTCCAGAATCTCCTGCGGGATGTTGGTCACCGCGCCCAGATAAATGACGAAGATGAAGCCCAGATTTTTCCAGACGGCCGTGATGATGATGGTCCACATCACCGTGCTGGCGGAGGTCATCCAGGGTATTCGCTCGATTCCCAAAAGGCCCAGATAATAGTTGATGGGGCCGAACTCGCGCTGGAAGAGATAGGACAGCGTCACCCCGACGGCCGCGCCGGACATCAGCACCGGCAGGAACCAGGAGGTGCGCAGGAAGTAGGCCAGCTTGCGGCTGCGTAGTTTGGTGACGCCCAGCGCCAGCGCCAGCGCCAGTATCTGCGTGATGAGCACCGTGCCCACCACCAGAAACAGCGTGTTGGCATAGATGCCGGGCAGGCGCGAATCGGTGAGCAGGCGCTGGAAGTTGGCGATGCCGATGGGGTCCGGCGGTTTAAAAATGTTCCAGCGGTAAAAACTCAGGCCGAAGGAAACGAACATCGGGCCGACCACGAAGGCCACCAGGCCGACGAAGGCCGGCAACAGAAAGAGGTAACCGAGGATGGCGCGCTGACGCCGCACCCCCTCGAAGGTATCCGCCCGGAACCAGCCGAGCAGACCGCCCCGCCGCTCCCTCGTTGCCAATGTCTCGCTGGCCATAAAGAAATCCTTTTGCTGTTGAGGGGGAGCCGTCGCCGACTCCCCCTGAAAGTGCGTGGGCCGCCATGGCGGCCAGGTTTGTTTAGCCGCGCGTGCGGGCGAAGAGTGCGACCAGCTCCGCCTGCGCCTGGTCCATGGCTTCCTGCGGCGACATCTCGCCGGAGACGGCCAGACCGGTGAAGCGCGTGTGAATGTTGGTGACGGCGTTGGCTTCCGGCGGCGCCGGGATCGGGCCCGTGTCCTGGCGATCCAGCGTGTCGTAGAAGACGTGCCAGTTGGCCGGGCCGCTGGGCTCGTAGGATTCATCGCTGGCCATCGAACGACGCACCGGCGTGGTGCGCATCAGCGGCCGGTAACGGTCCTTCAGGCTGAGCATCTGATCACGCTTGACGGAGAACTTGAGGATCTCCCACATGACGTCGGGGTTGGGGCTGCCGGTGAAGATCCAGTTGCCGCCGACGCCCAGCTGGTGCCGCTGCGACTTCCACTGCGGCCAGAACTGCACGTCGAAGGTGCCCTTTTCCATACCGGCGTTGATCAGACCGCCGGCCCAGAAACCGCCAGCCGGCGTCATGGCCAGCTTGTCGGTGACGTAGAGGCCCTGCAGCGAGGAACCGCCGCCCATCTCGATGCCCGGGCTGATGCCCTCGGCCACGAGCGAGGTGACGTATTCCAGCGCCTCGACCGTGTTGGGGTGGTTGGCGCTGGGCTCCGGCCAACGCCAGCCGCCGCCGCGATGCGCCACGGTGTCGTTGTCCGCGTAGAAGGTCTCCCACAGCCATTCGCCACCCGGCGCGCGTTCCTCGGTGAGGAAGTTGCTGTCGTTGACGAAGTACCACGGGCCCCAGCTGCCCCAGAGACGGTTCGTCCAGGCGTAGCCGAAGGTCTCCTGACCACCGGCGTTGGTGGTGGCCACGGCGTACTCGTGGAAGTCGTCCTTGGTCCAGTCGGCCGGCGGCACTTCCAGGCCCGCCAGTTCCAGCACGTTCAGGTTGAAGTACATGTTGGGCGCGTTGCAACCATCCGGCAGCTGGTAGAGGTCGCCCTCCCACATCATGACTTCCGGCAGAATCGGCGCCATGTCCGAGAAGTATTCGGCCAGCTCGTCGGCGTTGTCCTGCACGCGCTCGGTGAGCGACATGGCGACGCCCTGACCGGCATACAGTACGGTGGCCTCGGTCGCGGCGTAGCCCGCGTCCAGCGGCTGACCGGCGGCCAGCAGCGAGAGGATCTTGGAGGCGACTTCCTCGTGGTCGATGCCGGTGATGCTGAGAAACTCGATTTCCACCGGCGTATCGGCCATCTCGTTGAAGTTGTTGACGACCGGCGTCCAGCGTTCCTCGTTCTGCGACCAGCGGATCTGGATGGCATCCTGCGCGGGCGCCATGGCAGGCGTCAGGCCCGCCACCAGGCCGACCGCACCGGCGGCCGTGCCCTTCAGCATGTCTCGGCGGCTCAGTTTGTGAGTCATTTCTCTCCCTCTAACCTTACTTTCGATACAGGTACTGCCAAACCTCTGTGTTGCAGCGCTTTCGTCTGGCGCACCTCCCTTGCCATTCCTCACAATTGCGCAACGAAGCATAACAAGCATGGCCGCGTTACGCAACCGATTGTACAAAACTGCACATTTCGCGCCCCGCAGCGGGCGATTTGATAAATCGCCCCTACATATGCCGCATGTTATCGCCCGGTGCGCACAAGGCAGAATTGTACGGGCGACATATCATGTCGCCCGTGCAGGACATGCCGACAGGGAGAGCGATTTGGCGGGTGTTGCGCCGGGCGATTTGATCATCCGCCCCTGCAGTTCACCGGCGCGCAAGGCAGGATTGTACGGGCGACATATCATGTCGCCCGGCAGCGGGCAATCTGATGAATCGTCCTTGCAATACGGGGCATAGGGGCGACATATCATGTCGCCCGCCGCGTAATTTGCCGGCCGCTTAACCTGAAGGGGGAGCCACGAAGGCTCCCCCTGATTGCACAGGCCGCCACAGCGGCCGTGACGCCTACGCGCGGGTGCGGGCGAAGAGCGCTTCCAGCTCCGCCTGCGCCTGGTCCAGCGCGGCCTGCGCCGACATCTCGCCGGACATGGCCAGACCGACGGCGCGGTTGTGAATGCCGGTCATGCCGCTGGCTTCCGGCGGCGAGGGGATCGGGTAGGTGTCCGGCCGGTCGATGGTGTCGTAGAAGACCCGCCAGTTGGCCGGGCCGGTCGGCTCGTAGGCCTCTGGCGTGACCATCGAGCGGCGCACCGGCGTCGTCCTCATCACCGGACGGTAGCGGTCCTTCAGGGCCAGCATCTGGTCGGTCCTGACGGAGAACTTGAGCAGTTCCCACATAAGGTCGCCATTTTCGGTGACGCTGGAAAGCCAGTTGCCGCCGACGCCCAGCTGATGCCGCTGCGACTTCCACTTCGGCCAGTACTGTACGTCGAATTCGCCCTTTGCCATGCCGTTGTTGTACAGGCCACCGGCCCAGAAGCCGCCGGCCGGCGTCATGGCAACCTTGTCGGAGAGGAAGAGGCCGCTCAAGGATTGGCCGCCGCCCAGTTCGATGCCTGGCGCCAGGCCGTCGGCCGTCAGCGACATGACGAACTCCAGTGCCTCGACCATCAAGGGGTCGTTGGCGTTGGCCTCGGGCCAGCGGAAGCCGCCGCCCCGGTGACCGACGTCGTCGTTGTCCGCGTAGAAAGTATCCCAGAGCCATTCGCCGCCCGGTGCGCGTGCCTCGGTCAGGAAGTTGGTGTTGTTGACGTAGTGCCAGGGACCCCAGCTGCCCCAGATGCGGATCGGCCAGCCGTAGCCGAAGGTCTCCTCGCCACCGAGGTTGGTCGTGGCCTTGGCATATTCCACGAAGTCGTCCTTGGTCCAGTCCGCCGGCGGCACGTCGAGGCCCGCCTTGTCCAGCATGTTCACGTTCAGGAACATGTTGGGCGCGTTGCAACCATCCGGCAACTCGTAGAGGTCGCCTTCCCACAGCATGGTCTCGGGCAGGATCGGCGCCATGTCCGAGAAGTACTCGGACAGTTCGTCCTTCGCATCCAGCACCCGGTCGGTGAGCGGGGCGGCGATGCCCTCGCCGGCGTAGAGCGCGGTCACCTCGGTGGAGGCCTTGCCCGCGTCCAGCGGCTGCCCGGAGGCCAGCAGCGTCAGGGTCTTGCTGGCGACCTCCTCATCGTCGATACCGGTGACGTTGATGAATGCGACTTCGGTGCCGGGGAACAGCTCCTGGAAGTTCTCAACCACCGGCGTCCAGCGCTCGATACTCTGATGAAAATGCAGCGTCACCGTGTCCTGCGCGGGCGCCATGGTGGGCGTCAGGCCCGCCACCAGCCCGGCCGCGCCGGCGGCCGTGCCCTTCAGCATGTCACGACGACTAAGTTTGTGAGTCATTTCTCACCCCTAAATCTCTTTCGATCGATGTGGTCCAACGCTCACTTTTCCGCTTGGCGATCGGCGCACCTCCCCTGTTGTTGCACACGCAAACAATTGTACCGCCCCGTCTCATAAACACCAACTCTTGCGCGTGTATAGTTGTCGCCATGTCTTTGCGCTCCCCGCTGCCCGCTCCGTCACGTCGCCTTGTCGCCCTCGCCTGGACGCTGCTGCTCTGCTTCATCCTGTTGCAGCCGGGGCGCGACCCGCTCATCGGGCCCGCCGCCGCCGCCGACCACGACGCCCTCGGCCAGCTGCTGCTGCATCTGGCCCATCTCCTCAGCTTCGCCCTGATGACCTGGCTCTGGTGGCGCGCGCTTAATACCATTCGCCCCGCCCTGCTCATTTCGCTGGCCTGCGGCCTGTTGACTGAAGTGGGCCAGACCTTCGTGCCCGACCGCGGCCTGTCGGCGCTGGACCTGGCGCTCAACGGCGGCGGGGCGCTGGCGGTCGCGCTCTGGCTGCGCCACCGCGGTGACCGCGCATGAACCGCTGCGGCTTCCTCGCCCTCGCTGTCTCGCTCTTGCTGCTGCATTTCGCGTTGCGCCTGCACAACCTGCTGGCGCTGCCGCTCTTCGTCGACGAGACCTGGCTGGCGACGCGGGCGGAATCCGCAGCGCAGGGCCACGTGTTGTGGTTCGGTCGCGAGAGCAAGCTGCTGGGCCTGTGGTGGACGGCCCTCTTCGCGCCGCTGCATCCCTGGTTGCTGCGCGTCGCCACGTTGCTGTTTGCCCTGCCGGGTATGGCGGCGCTGCTGGCCCTCGCGCGGCGGCTCTTCGGCGCCCGGGCGATTCTGCCGACCGGGCTGCTGTTGGCTCTCGCACCCATGTCCTTCTTCTTCGAGCGCATGGCCCTGCCGGATTCGCAGCTGGTTACGCCGCTGGCCCTGCTGCTGCTGGGGCTGGAGCGCACCCTGGCCCGCCCGCAGCGCAACGCGTCCCTGCTGGCCGGAGCGGCGCTGGCGGCGGCCGTCATGGCCAAGGCGACGGCCCTCGCCCTGCTGCCCTTACCCCTGCTGGCGCTCATCCTCCTGCCGCGCGACCAGATCTGGCGCGATCGCCGGCGCACGCTGGTCCGGATCTACGGGACGACGCTGGCGCTGTGGCTGCCCCTGCTGGCGCTGCTGCGTCTGCGCAACGTTGACTTTCTGGGCGCCGCCTGGCGCATCGGCGGCGCGGCCGTGGAAACCGACAGCATGTTGCGGCGTCTGCTCGACAACGGCGCCTTTCTGCTGCGGGGTCTGGTGGTCTACTTCGGCGCGTTTCCTCTCACACTGGCCGCCCTGCTGATTCTCCTCGCCCTGCTGACGCGACCGCGCCGCGCGGGATTGCCGGCCCTGGCCAGTCTGCTGGCGGCCTTCGCGGTTTCCCTGAGCGGCAGTTTCCAGCTGTCCATGCGCTACTGGCTGATGGCCCTGCCGCCCGTTCTGCTGCTTTGCGCCGGTGGTCTGACCCTCCTGCGTCAGCGGCTGCGCGCGCCGGGCCCGGCGCTGCTGCCCTGGCTGGCCCTGACACTGTGGCTGGTGACGACGGCGCTTCCCTTCATCCGCACGGCCTGGTACGCGCCGGGCGACCTGACGCTGCCGCGCAAGGACTGGTACGAATACGTCATGGCAGAGTCGGCCGGCACCATGATTCCCGAACTGGCCGCCCTGCTGGCCCAGGAGGCCCGCCTGGCCGACGGAACGCTGGCGGTCACTGGCGCCATCGCCCAGTGCGACACCCTCGGGCTTTATCTGCGGACGCTGCCGGAAGCGGAAGGTATTGCCCTCGACTGCCCGCGCATTATGACACCCGCCGGTAGCGGCGCGGGACTCGACGCTCATGTCGCCTCCATGGCGCAGCAGCACGCCGTTTATCTTGTGATCTTCGAGGAAGCCGGTCTCGTGCCGGTGACAGACGTCCGGTCGCAGCAACTGGAGACTCTGGCAGAGCTGCCGCGGCCCGGCGATTTGGTCACGATCAGAGTCTACCGCCCGCTGCTGCCCTGACGTTTCAGGCGTGCTGCATCGGAACAGGATGCCGCCTGGCAGCGCGATCGCAATGCAGACCACCAGTAGGCCGGCTGACAGCCCGGGACCGGCAGCACGTTGGCACCATGATGCAAACTTCAGGCGTGCTGCATCAGGATGCCGCCGAGCAGCGCGATTGCAATGCAGACCACCACCAGACCGGCCAGCGGCGTGCCCAGCAGCACGGAAGCCACAATCGCGAGGCCGAAACTGGCGCCGGTGCCCAGCAGCCGCGTCTGCAACTCGCGCGTGGCCGTCATCGCCGCCGCGCCGCAGAGCGCCAGCAGCAGCCCCAGCAGGGGAATGGTCATGACGCCCGTGACGAGGTATTCGAAAAACAGGGGCGGCGGCAGGTCCTGCAGGAAGCGGAACCAGGCGAGCAGCGCGCCGGCCAGCAGAAAGGCCAGCGGCAGCAGCACGTCGGCCAGAAAGATCTGAAAGCCGTCCAGGGGCAGGAACTGGCGCAGGAAGGGCTCCTGCACGTCGCGGCGGAAGGTGTAAAGCAGGCCGATCGGCGGCGCGATGCCGGCGATCAGCAACCAGCCGATCCACAGCGGCACCGGCAATTCGTTGGCCAGAATCAGGCCCGCGGCCCAGGTCATGCCCGCGCCCCAGAGCGCGTTGACCAGCATCAGCGAGGGGTGGCGCAGGCCGGCGATGGCCGAGCGCACCACCATCGCCCGCTTGCCATAGACGCTCGGGATGCGCAGGCGCGGCCGCTGACCGGCGCGCGACTGCTGCAGGCGGATGCGCAACTGCAGGTCCGGCATGCGCCAGGCCAGCAGACCCAGCGCGGCCAGACGCGCGTACACGGCGCTTTCGTCCGCCGCCTGGATCATGTTGATGCGCGCGCCGAGGATCACGAAGCTGGCCACCAGCCCGGCCGCCACCAGCGCGATCAGGGCCAGCGCCGTCAGCGGCGCCAGGTCGTAGACGCTGAGCACCAGCAGGCGCCCGGGCCAGAGCAGTTGGTCCGGCGCCACTTGCGCCAGGGGCAACAACAGCAGCGGCGTCAACCAGAGCCAGCGCCAGCGGCTGACCTGCGGATACACCAGGCGCAGGATGCCCAGCAGCCAGGCCAGCGACCAGGTCAGCACCACCAGCAGGCTCACGACCAGCACGACGCGCAGGCTGTCCAGCGGGGTGGCGGGCGACAGCGGCGCGCGCAGCAGGACGGTCAGCAGGGCCCAGATGGCGCCGAAGATGATGCAGCGCGTCAGCACCTGCCGGATGAAGCCCGGCAACACCGGCACCGAACGCGCCAGCGGTGAACCCACGATCCAGGCCATGTCGGGGAAACTGAGTTTGAGCGGCGTGCTGCGCAACGAGGCCATCATGGCCCAGATTTGCAGCAGCAGCACGGCCGGCGGAATGCGTTCCAGCACCTGCGCCAGGGTCTGCGGCGCCATGGACTGGCCGATCGACAGGGCGAGGTCATGGCCCCAGGCCCACATGGCGAAGAACCAGATCGAGCCGATGCCCAGCAGATAAAGCACGTAGACCCGCTGCATCCAGGAACTCGCC
>DAOUIB010000183.1:0-14337 GCA_034428275.1 Anaerolineae bacterium | reverse complement strand
CAACTCCAGGTGATGATCAGTGCCGGGAATGCGCAGATACAGGTCGCGCACTACCGCGTCAGGGATTCCTATGATGTCGCGAAAATAGCGATTGGTGATGCGCGGCCGTGCGTGGGCGACTTCAAAACCCAGTAGTTCGCAATAGAAAAGGCGCGCGCTTTCCAGGTCCGTGACCGTATAGCAGGTATGCTCCGCGCCAATCACGTTCATATGTCCAGGCTCCACCCCAAAACACGCCGCAGCTTATCCTGAATCCGTCCATTGCCGCCAGGGGCCAAAACCCGTCTCCTTCAGGTCCGGTTCTTCGCCGGGAACGGCAAAAAAAGGACCGGCCATGGGCCGATCCCGCTTTGGGCAATGCAGGACTCGAACCTGCAACCTCTCCCACGTCAAAGGAACGCTCTGCCAGTTGAGCTAATTGCCCTCGTCCGACAGTATACCTGCTGCGTCCGCCCATGCAAGTCGGTGGCGCGCAAGGCCAGGTTCCTGTGCTATCATGGCGCCGCCATGGGAACACCTCACTTCAGGGAGAATAATCCATGCCCGAAAGCGTTCACCAGCGTCTCGTCCTGCCCGGCCCGGTAGAAGTACGGCCGGAGATCCTGCAGGCGCAGACTGCATGGATGATCGGCCATCGTACGGCGGCCTTTGAAGACCTTTTCGCCAGTCTGCAACGCAAGCTGCGCCAGGTCTTTCTGACAGACTCCCGCGTCTACGTCAGCGGCTCTTCAGGCAGCGGCCTGTGGGAAGGCGCGCTGCGCAACAGCGTGCGCCCTGGCCGCAAGGTGCTCCACCTGACCGGCGGCGCCTTCAGCGAGCGCTGGGCCCAGGTCAGCCGCGCCAATGGCCTCCACGCTGATGTCATCGCCGTGGACTGGGGCCAGGCGCATGACCCGCAAATGGTCCGCGACGCCCTGCAACGCGAGCGCTACGACGCCCTCTGCGTCGTGCATAACGAGACCAGCACCGGCGTCACCAACCCCCTGCGTGACATCGCCGACGCGCTGCGGGACTACGGGGAGACCCTGCTGCTGGTCGATACGGTCAGCGGCCTCGCCGGCGCGGAACTGCGCGTGGACGACTGGGGCATCGACGTGGCCCTCACCTCTTCGCAGAAGGCCCTGGCCCTGCCGCCGGGAATCGCCTTCGGCAGCGTCAGTGACCGCGCGCTGGAACGCGCCGCGACCATTGAGCATCGAGGCTACTACTTCGATTTCCTCGAGCTGGAAAAGAGCCTGCTGAAAAACAACACGCCAACCACGCCGCCCGTTGCCCTGATGTTCGCCGCCGACCGCCAACTGGATGACATCCTCGCCGAGGGGCTGACAGCGCGCTGGGAGCGACATGGCCATATGCGAGACCGGACGCAGGAGTGGCTGTTGACCCATGGCTTCGGGCTCTACGCGCAGGCCGGTCACCGCTCGCCGACGGTCACGGCGGTCGACAACGCACCCGGCATCGACGTCGACGCCATGGCGGACTTCATGGCGGGTCGCGGCTTCGCCATGGACAAGGGCTACGGCAAGATTCGCGGCCTGACCTTCCGCATCGCCCACATGGGCGACATGCAGGCGGAGGAGCTGGAAGAGATTCTGGCCGGTCTGGAGGCCTTCCTGGAGGCGCAGGCATGACCTGGCACATTCTGGTCCCGGACAACGTCAACCGGCGCGCCATCGACTTGCTGGCGGCCGTCCCTGATTTCAGGGTGACGGCGCCCGGCAACATGCCGCGCAACGAAGTGCTGGCGGAGGTTGGCAGCGCGCACGCGCTTATCATCCGCAGCGCCACCACCGTCGATGCGGAATTGCTGGCCGCTGCGCCCAAACTGCGCGCCATTGCCCGGGCCGGCGTCGGCGTGGACAACGTCGACCTGGAGGCGACGCAGGCGCGCGGCATCATCGTGGTCAATACGCCTGGCGGCAACACCATCTCCACCGCGGAATACACGCTCGCCCTGATGCTGGCGCTGGCGCGTCACATCCCCGAGGGGCATGCCTCCCTGGCCGCCGGCAACTGGGACCGGGCGGCCTTCGGCGGAGTGGAACTGCAGGGCTCGACCCTGGGTATCATCGGCATGGGCCGCATCGGACGCGACGTCGCCGCGCGCGCCAGCGCCTTCGACATGGTCTGCATCGGTTACGACCCCTTCGTCGACGCGCACAGCGCGCATGCCGCCGGCATCGAAAAACAGGACAGCCTGGAGAAACTTTACGGCCGCGCCGACTTTCTGACCCTGCACGCGCTGGTGACGCCGGAAACGCGGCACATGATCAACGCCCCCAGTCTTGAACAAATGAAGCCCGGCATCCGTATCATTAATGCCGCCCGTGGCGCCCTTATCGATGAAGCGGCGCTTGCCACTGCCCTGCAGAGCGGTCACGTCGCCGGGGCGGCCGTGGACGTTTATCCGGAAGAACCGCCGCCAGCGGACTATCCATTGCTCAACCTGCCCAACGTCATTCACACACCGCACCTCGCCGCCAGCACCGACGGCGCCCAGGTGCGCGTCGCCATCGAGGCCGCCGAATTGCTGCGCGACGGGCTGTTGCGCGACGACTGGCGCAACGTCGTCGGCACTGCCTGATGTCCGCCTGGATGCAGGGGCGTGGCGCCAGGTACGGGACGGGAGCATCCTGACATGAGATTGCTGTTCATCGGTTTCGGAGTGGTGGGCCAGGGACTGACGCGCCTTCTTTTGCGTGGCAGTGAGTCCCTGCGCGAAAGATTCGGCTTTACGCCGACGATTACCGGCGTCGTGACCGGCAGCCACGGCAGCCTGGCGCATCCCGCCGGACTGGACATGGAAACGCTGCTGCGCGCCTCGGCAGCCGGAGGAATGGCGCATTATCCGCAGCGGGCCGGACTGCTGCGGGACGAAGGGTCGCTGGCGTTGATCCAGGCCGGTCTGGCCGACGTCCTCGTCGAGGTCAGCCCGACCAACCTCGTCGATGCCCAACCCGCGCTCGATACCTGCCGCGCAGCGCTGGACCAGGGCATGCACCTCGTGCTGGCCAACAAGGGGCCGGTTTGCCTGGCGGCGGCCGGGCTGGAAGACCGCGCCCGGCAGCGCGGGCGTCAACTGCGCTATGAAGCGACCGTCATGGCCGGCACGCCCGTGGTCAGTCTGTCACGCGAAACCCTGGCCGGCAGTGGCGTGCGCGCGGCCCGCGGCATCCTCAACGGCACCTGCAACTACATATTGACTCAAATGGAAGCCGGCAAGAGTTATGACGATGCCCTCGCCCAGGCCCAGGCGCTGGGCTACGCAGAGAGCGATCCGCGCGCCGACATCGAGGGACACGATACGGCCAGCAAGGCTGTCATCCTCGCCTGGGCGCTCTTTGGCCGCTCGCTGCGTCTGAATGACATGTCGATCGAAGGGATCACCGGCCTCGACAGCGGCGACATCCAGTCCGCGCGTGACGCCGGCGAGCGCTGGAAACTGATAGCCACCATCGATGAAGGCGGCGCGAGCGTCGCGCCGCAACGTTTGCCCCTGACCCACCCCCTGGCGGCGGTGGCTGGCGTGAGCAACGCCCTGACCTGGACCACGGACAACCTGCAGGAGCTCACCATCGTGGGGCCTGGCGCCGGGGCCGAAGCCACCGGTCAGGGACTGCTGGCGGACCTGCTGGCCATACACAGGCATCCCCGGGTAGACTCGTGAAGGGTCGCCTGCCTGTGCCTGTGCCAGTCTGAAGAAGTCGGGATCATAGCGGAGAGAGACATGGCCCCATCCTTTATGGAGAAAATCAATACGCTGATCGGCGCCAACCTGCATGGCATCGTCGACCGCGCGCTCGAATCCAGGTCTGTGCGCGTCATGGATGAATATATCCGCCAGGCGGAACGCAACCTTGACGCCCTGGAAGATTCCGCCGCCACCGTCGGCGGAACGGTGAAGACGCTCAAACGCAAGTATGACGAACTGGCCGCCTCGGCGGAGGCGCTCGACCGCGACGTCGATTCACTCATTCTCAACGGGCGCGAGGACCTGGCGTCGGCGGCCCAGGCCCGCCTGAACACCCGTCAGGAACTGGCCGCCGATTATTACGAGCAGTGGCAGGAACAGGAACGACAGTACAACATGATGCTGGAAATGCGCGTCAAACTGGTGGCGCGCCTGACCACCATCCGCCAGGAACGCGAGCGCCTGATCGCGCTCATCGAACTCACCGAGGCGCGCAAGGTCGCCACCCGGACCATCCGCAGCCTCGACCAGCTGGCCCACAGCGGCGACACGCAAATCACCGACCTGGCGGAACGCATTCGCAGCAATCTCGATCGCGAGGACGCCCGCCTTGAAATGGCCACTGCCAACCTTGGCAGTCGCATCGACGACGCCATCGGCAATGCCGAGGTGGACCGCCAGCTGGAAGAGCGGCGCAAGCGTCTGGGAATACAACAGGATGAGGACGAGGCGGCCGGCCGGATGAGCGCCGGGGGCTGAGAAGGGCGGAAAACCATGATCGATGCCATTCGGGGCAACGCACGTGAGGTCGGGGCGGAGGAGTTGCATCGCAATCTGGGGGGCATCCTTGCCGATGAAGAGTACATCGACAAGGGCTTCAAGATGGTGCGCGACCTGATCGTCTTCACCAACAAGCGCCTGATCCTGGTCGACAAGCAGGGCGTGACCGGTAAAAAGGTCGAGATTCAGTCCATCCCCTACCGCTCCGTGACCCGCTTCGCCATTGAAACCGTGGGCACCTTTGACCTGGACTCGGAGATGAAGATCTGGCTCTCCGGCCACAGCAAGCCCATCGAACGCAAGCTGCAGGCCAGGGCCGACATCGCCGGTGTGCAACGCATTTTCGCGACCTACGTCCTCTCCTGAGACGGCGTTGTCGAAGGTTCTCGCCGACGCTAACGCAGGACCGGCGGGAACGGGGCTTCCGTCCGGTTGATGAGCGACCACGAGACGTCCATCCGGCAGCGGGCCCGCAAGGCCCTGCTGACCCGCGCCCTTCTGCGCCGGGAAAGCCTCATTACGCTCACTTTGACGACCCTCCTGGTCAGCGCCGACCTGCGTCCCCTGCCCGACTGGCAACCCTGGTACTGGCTGGTCGGCGGCGCGCTGTCGCTGGCGGCCCTGGTCGCCGGACATCTGGGCGATGCGGAAAGCGCCAGCCAGGCGCTGCAGCAGGAATTCGCCGCGCGCCTTGACATTCACGGCATCCGCAACGCCAGCTCCCGCGAGCGGTTGCGCCGCGCCCTGGATTACAGCGGAGCCATGCATCACATGGCCGAACTGCACCAGGGGGCGCTGCGCGACAGTTTGCGCCAGACCGCGGCCGACGTGGAGACCTGGATCGCCCACATGGTCCAGTTGGCGCGACACATCGACACCTTCGAGGACAACGACCTGGTGTCCCAGGACCTGAGGGCCGTGCCGCGCAGGATCGAGGGCACCCGGAGACGCCTGGCGAGCGAGCAGGACCCGGCCATCCGCAGCGAACTGCAGCGCCAGCTGGAGCAATTGCAGCAACAGCTGGAGAACCTGAATGCCATTGGCAGCCACGGGCAGCGCGCCGTGTTGCGTCTGGAGAGCGCGCTCGCCTCACTGGGCACCATGCACGCGCAAATGGCCCTGCTCGGTACGCGCAAGGCGGACAGCAGCGGCGCCCGACAAATGCGCCTGGAAATCCGTGAGGAAGTCAGCCAGTTACAGGATACAATAGAGGCGATGGACGAAGTGCAGGCCGGCCAATCGCGCCTGGGTTGAGTGTTGACATGTCTGAATCCTGCTGCGGACCGGAATCTGCAGCGAACTGCTGTGAGGTCGCGCCAGACCGGACTTGCTGTGACCCGGCCGGCCCGGCGGACTGCTGCGGGACCCCCGACAGTCAGGCCGCAGTGGCGGACTGTTGCGACCATGGACAGGCAGAACCGGGAATCGCTCAGCGCGGCGGCATCGCGGGTTTCGTCGATTATCTGCTGGCCCGCCCGGAAACCCGCCTGACGCTGGTCGGCGGCGGCGGCGTCCTGCTCACCCTCCTGGCCAGCCTGACGCTGACGCTGCCCGTCCTGTTGACCTTTTCCGCCTATACCCTGGCGCTGCTGATCGCGCTCTGGCCCGTCGCCCGCAGCGGCCTCGCCGCGCTGCGCCGTCGACGCGCCTTCAACATCAACCTGCTCATGACCATCGCCGCCCTTGGCGCCATCGCCCTCGGTGAATTTCTGGAGGCGGCCGCCGTCGTCATCCTCTTCTCCCTGGGCGAGGCCCTGGAGGGTTACAACATGGGCCGCACCCGTGCCAGCCTGCGCAGTTTGATGCAACTGGCGCCGGCGCTGGCCCTGCGCCTGCAGGATGGCCGGGAATCGCAGGTGCCGGTTGCGGACCTGCGGCTCGATGATCGCGTGCTGGTGCGCGCCGGAGACCGCATCCCGGTGGATGCTGTCGTGCTGGACGGCTACAGCGAGATCAACCAGGCGTCTCTCACGGGTGAAAGCCTTCCTCGCCCCGTCGGCCCTGCCGACGAGGTCTACGCCGGCACGATCAACGGTTCGGGCGGGCTCTTGTTGAAGGTCACGCGACTGGCGCAGGACAGCGCCATCAGCCGCATCGTTCGCCTGGTGGCGGAGGCCCAGGAGACCCGCGCGCAATCCTGGCGCCTGATCGACCGCTTTGCCCGCGTCTACACGCCAATGGCGGCCCTGCTGGCCATACTGGTCGCCACTGTGCCGCCGCTGTTCTTCGGCCAACCTTTCCTGAATGAGGGTGGCAGCGTGGGCTGGATTTACCGCGGCCTGGCCCTGCTGGTGATCGCCTGCCCCTGTGCCCTGGTGATCAGCACGCCGGTCACCGTCATTTCGGCCATCAACGCCGCGGCCCGGCACGGCGTACTCATCAAGGGCGGCGTATACCTTGAGTTGCTGGGACGTATTCGCACCATCGCCTTCGACAAGACGGGCACACTCACCACCAGCCAACCAGGCATCACCGGCCTGTATTCTCTCGACTGCAGGGACGAAGAGGACATCTGCCACGAATGCGAAGACGTGCTGGCGCTGGCCGCGGCGGTGGAGCGCGGCAGCAGCCACCCCTTCGCCCAGGCGATCAGCGCCAGGTCAGACGCGCTCGACCTCGCCGGCCGTTACGCCACGGCGACCCAGGTGACCGCGCTGGCCGGACGCGGCGTGCAGGGTTACGTGAACGACCAACTGGTGACTTTGGGCAGCCACGTCCTCTTCGAGAAGGAGCACCCGCATCCCCAGGCCCTGTGTGACATGATCGCGGAGACCGAAGACCGTGGCGAAACGGCCGTGCTGCTCTGCGACGGCGAGCGCGTGCGGGGTTACATCAGTCTGGCCGACCAGCCGCGCGACAATGCGCGGGAGGCTATTGGGGAACTCCATAACCTCGGGCTGCGGACCGTGATGCTCACTGGCGACAACCGGCAGGCGGCCAACGTCGTCGGCGCCATGGTGGGCGTGCGTGATATTCGCGCCGGGCTGCTACCGGAGGACAAACTCGACGCCATACGCGACCTGGAGTCGCCCGGTTATCCGGTCGCCATGGTTGGCGATGGCATCAACGATACGCCGGCCCTGAGCGCCGCATCCCTCGGCATCGCGCCGGGCGGCATCGGCAGCGACCAGGCGCTCGAGAGCGCCGACGTCGTGTTGATGGCGGACGACCTGTCGCAACTTCCCTTCGCCATTCGTCTCGGGCGCCGCGCGCTTGCGACCATTCGCAACAACATCGCGCTCAGTCTGTCGATGAAGGCCGCCTTCCTCGTTCTGGCCGTCACCGGCGGGGCCAGTCTCTGGGCCGCCATTGTCGCCGACGTTGGCCTGACGCTTGTCGTCACGCTCAACAGCATGCGCCTGCTGCGCGTACGCTGAACCCAACACTCTACAAATTCAGACCGGCGGCAACTCTGCCATCGCGCGTTCAATCGCCGCCTGCGGATACTCGTAGTTCGTCAACTGACCGCCGAGATAGGCATCGTAGGCGCTCATGTCGAAGTGACCGTGACCGCAGAGGTTGAACAGGATGACGCGTTCGTCACCGGCTTCCTTCGCCGCCCGGGCCTCGCGGATGGCGCCGACGATGCCATGGGCGGCCTCCGGCGCGGGGATGATGCCCTCGCTGCGCGCGAAGGTCAGTGCGGCCTCGAAGGTCTCCAGTTGCGGCACGGCCTGGGCCTCCATCAGGCCCTGATCGTAAAGTTCGCAGATGATGCTGGCCATGCCATGGTAGCGCAGGCCGCCGGCGTGCAGCGGCGCCGGCACGAAGCCGTGGCCGAGGGTGTACATCTTCACCAGCGGCGTCATGCCGGCCGTGTCGCCGAAGTCATAGGCGTAGGTGCCGCGCGTCAAACTGGGGCAGGCCGCCGGCTCGACGCCCAGCAGACGCGTTGACTGTCCCTCGCGCAGGTTGCGATGCAGGAAAGGCAGCGCGATGCCGGCGAAGTTGCTGCCGCCGCCTACGGGCCCCACGACCACGTCCGGGTATTCGTCCGCCAACGCCATCTGCTGCAAACATTCCTGGCCAATGACCGTCTGGTGCATCAGCACGTGATTGAGCACCGAGCCCAGCGCGTACTTGTGGCGCCCGCCGCTGGTGGCCGCCGCCTCCACCGCCTCGCTGATGGCGATTCCCAGCGACCCGCTGCTGTCCGGGTCCTGCTCCAGAATCATGCGTCCGGCCTGGGTGCTGTCCCCGGGGCTGGAACTGACCTCCGCGCCGAAGGACTGCATGATGGCGCGGCGATAGGGCTTCTGCTCGTAACTGATGCGCACCATGTAGACGCGACAGGCCATGTCGAAGAAGTTGCAGGCCTGGGCCAGCGCCGTGCCCCACTGCCCTGCGCCGGTCTCGGTCGTCAGGCCGCTGATGCCCTCGGCCTTGTTGTACCAGGCCTGGGCCGTGGCCGTGTTGAGCTTGTGGCTGCCGCTGGGTGATACGCCTTCATACTTGTAGTAGATGTGGGCCGGCGTATCCAGCGCCTTTTCCAGACGCCGCGCGCGCAGCAGCGGCGTTGGTCGCCACAGCTTGTAGATTTCGCGCACCTCATCCGGGATATCGACGTAACGCTCCTGGCTCACTTCCTGGCCGATGAGCGCCATCGGGAAGAGCTGCGCCAGGTCGTCCGGGCCGACCGGCTGTTTCGTGCCGGGATGCAGCACGGGCGGCAGCGGACGCGGCAGGTCCGCCTGGATGTTGTACCATTGCCGCGGAATGTCCGATTGCGCAAGATCGTAGCGAATGTCCTTTTCGCTCATGGCGTCCCGTCCTGTTCTGCTGTCGCTGTGGGCGAAAACTATAGCCAGGGCCAGACTGGCCCGCCAACGCGTCGGCAGGGTTAACCGCGTCAGCGCGCTACGCTACAATCGCGCCGCAGCCACGCTGGGAAGGGATTGCTCCATGCCAGTTGCCACGCAGGCCGGATTCGCGCTGGACGACGTTCGTGAACTGGCGGCCCGCATCGCGCCCCGCGCCGACGCCGCCGACCGCGCCGGTCGCCTGCCCGCCGAAGACGTCGCCGACCTGCGCGCGAGCGGCTATCTGGCGCTCAGCGTGCCGCGCGAGCAGGGCGGTCAGGGCGCGACCCTGCGCGACTGCGCGCTGGCCCAACTGGAACTGGCGCAGGCCAGTGGCTCCACTGCCATGGTGGCCGCCATGCCGCTGCATCTCTTCGGCGCGATGCGCGAGCGTACCCCCTGGTCCGAAGAACATTTTGAGCAACTCTGCCGCCTCACCAGCGAGGAGGGCGCGCTACTCAACAGCGTCGCCAGCGAACCGCAACTGGGCAGCCCCTCGCGCGGCGCCGTCTTCCGCAGCAACGCCCGGCGCGTCGAGGGCGGCTGGCTGGTCAACGGCCACAAGAACTGGTCGACCGGCGGCAAACATCTGACGCATTTGCTGGTCAGTCTCGACATTGAGGGCAACCCGGCCCAGATGCTGGTGCCCAACGACGCGCCCGGCATCTGCTGGGAGCCGACCTGGCGCGACGCGCTCAGCCTGCGCGCCAGCGACAGCGACGACGTCTACCTGAAAGACGTTTTCGTTCCGGGCGACCACTTGCTGGCGCGCCATGCCGACAGTTCGCAGCGCAACCGGCCCACGCCCTGGTTCCCCCTCCTGACGGCCGCGACCTACCTCGGCGTGGCTCTGGCAGCGCGCGACGCCGCCATCCGCTTCGCCCTGGAACGCGTGCCGACTGCCCTCGGCAAGCCCATCGCGTCGCTGCCCGGCATCCAGCGTCAAATCGGCGAACTGGACGTCGAACTGCAGGCGGCGCAAATGATGCTGCTGGAGGCCGCGCGGCAATGGGACGAGGAACGCGACATGTCCGCAGTGGCGCCGGCCAAGCTCTTCGCCAACGACGCCGCCATCCGCGCCACCGACCGCGCCATGCGCATCGTCGGCGGCCAGGCGATCACCCACGCCCTGCCGCTGGAGCGACACTACCGCGACGTGCGCGGCGGCTTGACGCATCCCCCCTCCGGCGACCTGGCGCTGCAGGCGGTCGGCCGGAATGCGATAGAGGGGCTGTCCGGGCGGTCAGACGAGTGAGGCTGCCCGCAGACAGTCTCTTTATCGATCGCCGCAAACTGACCGGTTACTTGCTGGTTCGACAGGACTCCAGCGACAAGTCAATGTTCCTGGAACGTTGCGGCTACACGCTGGACAATGTTGAAACGCTGGAAGAAGCCATCCGTAAACTGGTTGCTGCCAATGACGCCACGCCCGATTTCAGCGACGACTTTGGACAACGCTTCAAGGTTTCAGGACAATTGCCAGCCCTGGTCGGCCGTGATATGTTGGTTACAACGATCTGGATTCTCAGGGTCGCAGAAACCGATACATGGCGTTTCGTGACGCTGTATCCGGGAGGCCCGTGACATGAAGCAAGAGAAAAAACCACCCGTGCTGTACAAAAAAGTCGTGCTGACCAGTGACGTTCCCGCAGCAGGTCTTCGCAAGGGAGACATGGCTTACTACATTGATTATCTTGAGCCACTAAACGGCGTGGGGCCAGGCGCAATCCTTGAACTGTTCAGTTCGCATCCGCAAGGCCCCGGTGTCGCCACGGTGCCCTACTCAGCCATCGCCGCGACGGGTGACTGACCAGTTCCGCGAGAATTCCTGTTTTCGCCCAAACAGTGTTGACATTCGGGTCTCTTGTCATCCCCACGTTGTCACTTGAGCGACACTACCGCGACGTGCGCGGCGGCCTGACGCATCCCCCCTCAGGCGACCTGGCGCTGCAGGCGGTCGGCCGGAATGCGATAGAGGGACTTTCAAAATATACTGGAAGGGAGAGAAGTTTGGCGGAGGAAGGCAATGGATGACTCACCAATTGTCCCACGGATCGAATCTCTATCCGTCAAGAATTACCGCACACTACAAGACTTTGAGTTGAGGGACTTAACCACCACTAATCACTTAATTCCTTTGTCTCCTTTGACTGTCTTGCTGGGCCCAAACGGATCGGGGAAATCCACAGTCTTTGATGTGTTTGCTTTCCTGTCTGAGTGTTTTTCTGAAGGTCTACGTCGTGCTTGGGATCGACGTGGACGGTTCAGAGAATTGAGAAGTCGGGGAGCAAATGGACCGATTGAATTCACACTTCAATACCGTGAAAGGCCGAGCGAGCCGTTAATTACCTATCATTTGTCAATTGATGAAAACTCAGCGGGCCCTTACATCGACAGAGAATTTCTCAAATGGAAAAGAGGAAGATTTGGTCAGCCATTTTTGTTTCTCGACTTCAAAAGGGGTAAGGGAATAGTAATAAGCGGGGAAACCCCTGAAGTACGAGATGAACGAATTGACGAAAAGCTTTCCAGCCCAGACGTTCTGGCAGTTAGTACACTTGGTCAGTTGGGTAACAATCCACGGGTCAATGCCCTGCGATCCTTTGTCACTAGCTGGTACCTCTCGTACATTAGCGCAGACAGCACAAGGGCGATTCCAGAAACGGGCCCGCGTGAACGCCTTTCACATTCAGGGGATAACCTCCCAAACGTGATTCAACACCTGGATGAGCAACATCCGGAAAAGCTGTTACAGATTTTGAACATTCTGTCAGAGCGAGTACCCCGACTTGAAAAAGTGATTGCCGAGAAAACAATCGATGGCCGGCTCGTATTGCAAATCAAGGATGCCCCGTTCAGGGACCCCGTTCTTGCAAAGTATGCTTCCGATGGCACCTTGAAAATGCTGGCGTATCTCACGGTTCTGCATGACCCAGACCCGCCGAACCTGATTGGAATTGAGGAACCCGAAAACCAATTGCATCCTCGCTTGTTACAGGAATTGGCAGAAGAATGCCGCTTTGCGTCTGAAAGGTCTCAGTTGATGGTGACGACCCATTCGCCTTATTTCGTAGATGGCCTAAAGCCCGAGGAACTTTGGATTCTTTACAGAGATGAGAGTGGTTTTACACAAGCCAGGCGAGCCTCAAACATGCCCGGCGTCAAGGAATTTCTGGATCAAGGTGCATTACTGGGAAACGTCTGGATGGAAGGACACTTTGACGCTGGCGACCCGCTAACAAATGCTGGAGGGTTGCAAACGGAGCTTGCAATTTGATGAGGCTGGACATCTTCGTTGAAGAACAGTCTGCTGAAGCAGCCTTGCGCAACCTGATTTACAAGATTCTGCCAGAAGCGAAGATTGACGTTCGATTTCATCCATTCAGGGGCAAACAGGATTTACTAGACAAACTTCCAGGTCAGTTGAGGGCCTATAGCCAATGGATTGCCGACAACCATTTTCTCATTGTCCTTGTAGATCGTGACAAGAATGATTGTCAGTATCTCAAGCGGCGTCTTGAAAGTTATGCTGCAGAAGCAGGACTAACGACTTTGTCCAGTTCTCCGGAGCACTTTCATGTCATAAATCGCATCGCGATCGAGGAACTAGAAGCGTGGTTCTTCGGAGATGCTGGTGCCTTGCACAAGGCATTCCCTCGTGTACCAATCAGTCTGGGCAAAAAAGCGCCTTATCGTGACCCTGACGCGATTTCTGGAGGAACGTCACAGCGATTGGAGAAGTTGCTAAGGGACAATGGCTATTTCCGTGGCGGCCTGCAGAAGATTCGAGCTGCAAGAGAAATCTCCCAACACATGAACCCCGACCGCAATAGATCCAGGAGCTTCCAGGTTTTCCGGGACGCGCTTAGAAGGATTCCGCAAAGTGAGAAAGGCGAGTAAGGCCAAAAATGAAACCTTCTACAGGAAACACCCACCCCATGACCCGCGCCCGTGACCTCGACACGCCGGCCGTCATCATCGACATCCCGACCATGCTGCGCAACATCGAGCGCATGCAGGCTTACTGCGACCGGCACGGCATCGCCTTTCGGCCGCACATCAAGACCCACAAGAGCCCGGAAATCGCGCGCATCCAGCGCGAGGCCGGCGCGATCGGTGTCGCCTGCCAGAAACTGGGCGAGGTCGAGGTCTTCCTCGACGCCGGCTTCGACGACATCCAGTTGCCCTACAACATCGTCGGGCCGCAGAAGACTGCGCGCCTCGCCGCCCTTTCGAAGCGGGGCCGCATCACCGTCAGCGCCGACCACAGTGACGTGCTGGAGGGCCTGGAAGCCGCCGCGGCTGACGCGGGCGTGCGCATTCATGTCATGCCCGACCTGGAGACGGAGATTGAACGCACCGGCGCCGCGCCGGAGCAGATCGTGGCGCTGGCGCAGCAAATCGTCGCCAGCCCGCATCTGGAATTCGCCGGCCTCTTTCTCTACCCCGCCAACCCCGTCATCCGCCCGCGCCTGCAGGAGGCGTTGAAACGCCTCGACGACGCCGGCATCGAAGTGCCGGTAGTCAGCGGCGGCGGCACAAGCGCTTCAACGACCGCGCATGAAGTGCCTGAAATGACCGAACTGCGCGTCGGCACCTACGTCTTCAACGACATGAACGTCGTCACCAGCGGCGGCGCCACGCTGGACGACTGCGCCATGAGCGTGCTGGCCACGGTCGTCAGCCGCCCGACAGCCGACCGCGCCATCCTCGACAGCGGCAGCAAGACCCTCGCCGCGGACCGCGTCAACGACGGCCACGGCCACATTCGCGAATACCCCGAAGCGCGCATCTACAAGCTCAACGAGGAGCACGGCTTCGTCGACCTTTCGGAGTGCCAGCGCAGGCCGCGCATCGGCGAACAGGTCCACGTCGTGCCGGTACACACCTGCGTCGTCAGCAACCTGCACTTCCAGCTCCATGGCGTGCGGGACGGCGTCGTTGAAAAGGAATGGCCGGTCGCCGCGCGCGGCCTGGTGCGCTGAATTCAGTCGCTGAAGAGGTCGCAGAAGTTGACGCCCAGGCGTCGCAGCCGGGGCAGGTGCCCGCGCAAGCGTCGCTGAAAGC
>DAOUIB010000182.1:0-3353 GCA_034428275.1 Anaerolineae bacterium | reverse complement strand
CATACCCGTACCTGAAGGAATAAACGAGGTGTTGTTGCGTTATCGACCGGCCTGGCTGCCGGGCGCGTTGCTGGCCGGTGCGGGCGCCTGGCTGCTGTGGCTGCTGGCATTCATCTTCAGTCTGCGCCGCAAGGAGATTGAATGAAGATCACAAGCGTACAAAGCTTCATCGTTGACGGCGGCTTCCGCCCCTGGACCTTCGTCAAAATCGAGACCAGCGAGCCCGGCCTGATCGGCTGGGGCGACTGCACGGACTGGGGCGCGCCCGGCCCGGTGACGGCCACCGTCGCCCGCCTGGCCGACTTCATCGTCGGCCGCGACCCGATGCAGGTGGAGGCCATCTGGTGGGACCTGGCGGCGGCCTGCACCCGACACAGCGGCGGCATCGCCTGGAAGGCCATGGCGGGCATCGACTCCGCCCTGTGGGACATTCGCGGCAAGGCCCTGGACGCGCCCGTCTGGCAACTGCTGGGTGGAAAAATGCGCGACGAGCTGCGCCTCTACTGGTCGCATTGCGGTTCCACGCGGCACAGCCACGCCGACCTGCTGGGTCTGCCGCCCTGCCAGTCCACGGACGACCTGCGGGACCTGGCCGAGGAAGTGCTGGAGCGCGGCTACACGGCCATCAAGACCAACCTGATGGCCCTGCGCGACCTGCCGGAGGCCGGCGCCGGGCTGGCGCATTTTCGCAACACCACCGGCGACGCCCCCGCGCCAGTGCTGCGCAGCGCCGAGATGATCGTGGGGGCCTTCCGCGAGGCGCTGGGGCCGGACGTCGACATCGCGCTGGACGTGGCCTTCTGGTTTCGCCTCGGCGGCGCCGTCAAGCTGGCGCGGGCGCTGGAGCCCCAGGCGTTGATGTGGCTGGAAGTCGAGACCTTCGACGCCGACGCGCTGCAAGTCATCCGCAACTCGACGCGCACGCCGATCTGCACCGGCGAAAGCCTCTACGGCCAGCAGGGCTTCCTGCCCTTCCTGCAGCGCCGCGCCCAGGACATCATCATGCCCGACCTCAGCTGGAACGGCATCACCATGGGCGTGAAGCTGGCCGACCTCGCCCACGCCCATGACACGCTCTTCGCGCCGCACAACTGCCACAGTCCCCTGGCCACCCTGATCGCGGCCAACGTCTGCGCCACCCTGCCCAACTTCTTCATCCTGGAAATCGACGTCGACGACGCGCCCTGGCGCGACGACCTGCTCAGCCATCCGCCGGAGATACGCGACGGCCACCTGCAACTGCCGCAGCGGCCCGGCCTCGGCGCGGACCTGATTGAGGAGGAACTGCTGAAACACCCGCCCGGCGACTACCCCTGGGCGCGCTGAAGCGGATTTGCGCTTGTTGCGATGATGGAAACGCCTGGCAGCGACCCTTCGTTCAGCCGGTGCGCGCCATGGGCATGATAACGTGGATGAAGTCCTCGCGGTCCTTGGGCTTAAGCACGCCCGGCCCCGGCGGGCCGCTGCTCTGCAGCAGGACGCGTTCGTCGCTGATGACGTTGAGCACGTCGATCAGATAGTCGACGTTGAGCGAGATATCCAGTTCGCCGCCCTCGACGTGGGCGTCGACCATGTCGGTGTTGTCGCCGCGTTCGTTGCTCTTGCCGGCGATGACGACCTCGCCCGGGTCGCTGGGGTTGTCGGCCGGGCGCACCAGCACGCGGGCGCTGCCGCTGGCGTCGCGCGCGAAGATGGCGGCGCGCTTGCAGGCGCGCAGCAATTCGCCGGTATAGACTTCGGTGGAGGTGCTGAAGTCGCTGGGGATGACGGCGCTGAAATCCGGATAGCGGTCCTCCAGCAGTTGCGAGGAGACCAGCACGTTGTTGAGATGGAAGAGGACGATGTCGCGCTCGCCGGGGAAGGTGATGCGCACCTCGTCGTCGCCGTCGCTGATGATGCGGGCCACCTCCTCCAGCGCGCGGCCCGGGATGACCATGCTGCGCGCTTCTTCGAAATTCTGCTCCAGTTCGCCGGTGCGCACGGCCAGACGATAGCCGTCGGCGGCGGCCATGGTCAGGACGTTATCCTTGAACTCGGTGAAGACGCCGGTCAGCACCGGCCGGTTGTCCTCGCGCGCGGTGGCGAAGACCGTCTGGCGAATCATGTTGCGCAGCAGTTCCGCCGGCACGGCGACCTCGTCGCTGCCGTTGCTCTCCGGCAGCAGCGGAAACTCGCCGGCGTCGATGCCGCGCAGGGTCGAGACGTTGGCGCCGCAGCGCACGGTCACGCTGCGGGTGGAATCTTCAAGGTTGAGGTCGACGCGCTCGGGCGAGAGATTGTTGACCAGGTCGGTCAGGGTATTGCGCGGCAGGGTTATGGCGCCGGTCTCGCCCACCTGGGCGCCGATCCAGCAGGAGATGCTGAGTCCGCTGCTCATGTTCATGGCCGAGAGCCGCAGGCGGGCGTCGCCCTCGTCGCCGGTGCGCAACAGAATGTTGGCCAGCACCGGCAAGGTGGGTCGGCTTTCCACCGCGCGCCCGACGATACCCAGCCCCCGCGCCAGATTTTCCTGCCTCACGCTTACGCGCATCTCAGGCCCCGTTCTTCTGCCCCGTTTGCGCCGCAGTATAGCCGCGGGTCAGGGCAGTTTCAACCTGGCAGCGGACCCCGCCAGCGAATTGTCGCCGACGAAAGAACCTGTTGCCGCCCTCACCCCCTTGCCCCCTCTCCCAGGGGGGAGGGGAAGAAAAACGTTGGCCTTGACAGTCATGTATCAGTAGTTCAGTCAGGGATACGTCAAGGCGCTGGACTAACAGGAAGCTCCTCTCCCTGAGGGAAGGGCTCCCGCAACTCAGCGGGAAAGGGTTTGGGGTGAACGCGCCCCTCGACCGGATTCACATCATGCCGCCCTCACCCGATGGCACCAGCCCCGACCGACCCGCACGATACTCCGGTCACATGGAATTCAGGAAGTTGCAGATGAGCCCGCCAAGTGGCAGCGCCAGCAAGATGGCCAGACTCACGAGACAGCAGCGCAGCTGTTTGCGCGTACTGACAGAACGTGGCCGGCCGCCAGCCATAAAGGCCCTCGGGTCAAGACCGCGCTGTTCCTTTCCAGTCGGATCGACGTGGGTCATGGCTGCCTGCCTGCTGCAATGGTAACGGGTCCGGGAGAGCGCCGGTCACGCGTCGGCGCGGCGCGGGAGGACCTGTTGTTCGCCGCAAGCCGCGCTGTCGCCAGCCCCTTAACCAGTGCAAGGGCGGACAGCCGTCTGTGCTATCATGGCGCCGGTCTGAAAGGAGCGTCCATGAGCCACCAGCCGCAGTACATCCACGTATCCGTCGCCCGGCCCTATTCCAACGGCGACCTGCACGTGGGCCACGCCGCCGGCAACTTCCTGCCGGCCGACATC
>DAOUIB010000181.1:0-1529 GCA_034428275.1 Anaerolineae bacterium | reverse complement strand
CATCATGCGCCGCTACATGCACCAGCATCGCATCGCCCACGAGGCATTCGCGCCCTTCAGCCTCAATGCCCACGCCAATGCCGTGCACAACCCCAACGCCATGTTTCGCCGCGCCATTACTATGGAGACCTGGCGTCGCGCGCCCGTCATATCCGACCCCGTCAACCTCTTTGACAGTTCGCCCGTCGCCGATGGCGCGGCGGCCCTGATCCTCGGCTCCGCCGAACTGGCGCGCGCCTCCGGCCAGGCGCCGCTGCGCGTTCTGGCCAGCGCCTGCGCCACCGACAGCGTCGATCTCGCCAGTCGGCGTGACCCGATCGACCTCCACGCCGCCCGGTTGAGCGCGCAGCGGGCCTGCGATCAGGCCGGCCTCGGGCCAGGGGACGTGGACGTCTTTGAACTGCACGACGCCTTCTCCATCATGGCCGCGCTGAGCCTGGAAGCGGCCGGCTTCGCCGGGCCGGGCCAGGCGACGCAACTGGCCGCAGACGGGGACATCACGCCACAGGGCCGCATACCCGTCTGCACCCTGGGCGGCCTGAAGGGCCGCGGCCACCCCGTCGGCGCGACCGGCGTCTATCAAATGGTGGATCTTGCCACCCAGTTGCGCGGCGACGCCGGCGCGGCCCAGGTGCCGGGGGCCGCCATCGGCATGGCGCAGAACATCGGCGGCACCGGCGCCACGGTCGTCACCCACATTCTGGCCGCCGACGACTGAAACGTTCTTCATTCACACAAGCGGAGGAAGACCTGTGACCGAATTGCGCAGTCGCCGCTGGTTCGGCGATGAGGACAAGCCCGGCTTCGTCGGCCGCAGCTGGCTCAAGAACCAGGGCCTGCCCGACCATGTCTTCGACGGCCGCCCGGTCATCGGCATATGCAACACCTGGTCGGAACTGACGCCCTGCAACGGCCATTTCCGGGTGCTGGCCGAGTTTGTTCGGCGTGGCGTCTATGAGGCTGGCGGCCTGCCCCTGGAGTTCCCGGCCATGTCGCTGGGCGAATCCCTGATGCGCCCGACCACCATGCTCTACCGCAACCTCGCCAGCATGGAAATCGAGGAGACCATCCGCGCCAACCCGCTGGACGGCGTGGTGCTGCTGACCGGCTGCGACAAGACCACGCCGGCCTGCCTGATGGGCGCCGCCAGCGTCGATTTGCCGACCATCGTGGTCAATGGCGGCCCCATGCTCAACGGCAAGTTTCGCGGCCGCGACATCGGTTCCGGCACCGACGTCTGGCGTCTCAGCGACGACCTGCGCGTCGGCCGCATCGGCATGGAGGACTATCAGGACGCCGAAAGCTGCATGTCGCGCAGCGACGGCCACTGCATGACCATGGGTACCGCCTCCACCATGGCCTGTATGGTCGAGGCCCTGGGACTGACCCTGCCCGGCGCGGCCGCCATCCCGGCCGCCGACTCGCGGCGCCGACGCCTGGCGCATCTCTCCGGCCGGCGCATCGTCGAAATGGTGCGCGAAGACCTGCGCATGTCGCAGATTGTGACGCGGCCCGCGCTGGAAAACGCC
>DAOUIB010000180.1:0-5107 GCA_034428275.1 Anaerolineae bacterium | reverse complement strand
ACTGGCTCACGCCCGACTGGCTGGCAGCCGTGCGCGAAGCTGGCCTGGGGGTCATGATCTGGCACGAAGAGCGCCCGGATGTCATTCGGGACCTGTATGAGCTCGGCATCTACGGCATATGCGCGGACGACCCGCAACTTCTGTTGCCGCCACAAATCGCGGCCGGCCCGCGATGAGCGAGCAGGAAAGACCGACCGGGGAGCAGATCGCTGCCGCCGGCCGACTGGTGGGCCTTGAATTCTCGGAAGACGAGTGCAAGCAGATGGCGCAGCGTCTGGCCGAGAGGGCCGACGACCTGGAAGGGCTGCGCGAAGGCCCCTTCGCGCGCCTGGCCAACCGTGACGCCCCGCCCCTTTATTTCGATCCTCAATTGCCGGGCGTGGGGTCTGCGCCCGCCGTAGAGCGTCACTATCGTCTGGCCGAGGCACAGGAGCCGCGGCGTCCGCAGGATTTGGAGGAACTGGCCTTTTGGCCCGTCTCGCAACAGTCCCGCCTGCTGAAGAAGCGTCAGGTCACTTCCCTGGAACTCACGGAAATGTATCTGGCCCGCCTGCGTCGCTTTGGCCCGCAGCTCGAATGCGTGGTCACCATCACGGAGGAACTGGCGCTGGAGCAGGCCCGCCGCGCCGACGAAGAGCTTGCGCGCGGGATTTATCGAAGCCCGTTGCACGGCATCCCCTGGGGCGCCAAGGATCTGCTGGCCACGAAAGGCTATCCGACCACCTGGGGCGCGACTCCCTGGCGCGACCAGACCCTGGATGTCGATTCCACCGTCGTGCAACGTCTGGAGGATGCCGGCGCTGTGCTGGTCGCCAAGCTGACCCTGGGCGAGATTGCCAATGGCGACGTCTGGTTCGGCGGCATGACGCGCAACCCATGGAATGTTGAAGAGGGGTCCAGCGGGTCATCGGCGGGCTCGGCCAGCGCGACGGTGGCGGGCCTGGTCGGCTTTTCGATCGGCAGTGAGACCCTGGGTTCCATTGTGTCGCCCTCGGCGCGTTGCGGGGCTACCGGACTGCGGCCGACCTTCGGGCGGGTCAGTCGCCACGGCGCCATGGCGCTGAGCTGGTCGATGGACAAGCTCGGTCCCATTTGCCGCTCGGTGGAAGACTGCGCCCTGGTGCTCGGCGCCATTTATGGTCCGGATGGAAAAGACCTCACGGTGAGCGACATTCCCTTCGCCTGGCAGCCACAAATGGGCATCGAAGGAACGCGCATCGGCTACGTGGCGTCGGCATTTGCGCCGGGTGGCTCCGACGACAACGATGATGAGGAGGAAAGGGAAAACAACGTCAACGTTCTGGCGACGTTGCGGTCTCTGGGCGCGGACTTGCGCGCGGTGCATTTGCCGGAGGACGAGCATGATGCCGCCAATCTCATTCTGCTGGCAGAATCCGCGGCGGCATTCGATGAATTGACCCGGCATAACCTGGATGACCAGCTGGTACGTCAGATCGAGGCTGCATGGCCCAACCAGTTGCGCTCGGCGCGCTTCATTCCTGCGGTCGAATACATTCAGGCCAACCGTTTCCGCATGCATTTGATGCAAGAGATGGACGAACTGATGCGAGACATTGACTTGCTGGTGTCGCCCTGTTTCGCCGGCAAGGTCTTGCCGGTCACCAATCTGACGGGCCACCCGGCGCTGGCGCTGCCGAATGGCTTCAGGGCCAATGGCACGCCAACCGGCATCAGCTTCATTGGAAAGCTGAACCAGGAGGCTGAACTGCTTGCCGCCGCAGGGGTGTACCAGGAGGCGACCGGCTTTCATCGGCAGCATCCGCCACAATTTGCGGGAAGCGCGAGTGGCTGATCGTCGCTTCGACGGTCAGGTGGCACTGGTTGCGGGCGGCGCCAGCGGCATTGGCGCGGGAATCGCCCGGCGTCTGGCAACTGAAGGCGCCAGCGTGACGATCGGCGATATCAACCCTCCCGCACAAGGGGATGGCCCGGCGTCGCTGTTGCTGGACGTTCGGGACGAGGACTCGGTCAGGCGGGGCGTAGCCGCTGTGGCCGCTGACCACGGCCGGCTGGATATTCTGGTCAATTGCGCCGGAATCACGGGGCCCACCAGCGTCAACATCAGCGACTACGGCGCGGAGGAATTCGATCGGGTACTGGCGGTGAATTTACGCGGATGTTTTCTGACGACGAAGGCTGCCCTGGAGAGCATGTTGCCCCGCCTTTACGGGCGGGTCCTGCATCTGGTTTCGATTGCCGGCAAGGAAGGCAATCCCGGCATGGTCGGCTACTCGGCTTCCAAGGCGGGCATGACCGGACTGATCAAGGGCGTTGGCAAGGAATACGCGACGAGCGGCATCACGGTCAACGGGCTGGCCCCCGCAGTCATTCAGACCCCCATGAACTCCGACGTGACGCCTGAGACGCTCGCTTACATGGAAAGCAGGATTCCCATGGGACGTCTGGGCACGATCGAGGAAGTGGCGTCGCTGGCCTGCTGGATCGTATCCCCCGAGGCGAGTTTCAATACCGGTTGCATCTTCGATCTCAGCGGTGGACGCGCCACCTGGTAAAAAAACGGCGCCCGACAAGCGGACGCCGTTCTCCACGTTGGATATGTGCCCGAATCAGGCCTCTTTGCTGCCACCGGTAGCTTCGGCGATCCAGGCCAGCGCAACGCCGGCTATGATGTGGCCGTAGAATTGGGCGCCCGAAAGATCCAGAGCCAGCACGGCGCCCCCGGTAATCGCCGGCACAATGATGTTGGGAGAAATGATCCACCAAATGATGCCGTAGACCAGACCGACGGCCATGGTCTGCCAACCGCCGGTGGCCATGCTTTCAACCCATCCGGTATAGATGGCGCCGTAAACTGCGCTGCCAATCAGAAACAAAATGAAGCCAATTATCGCTGCGCTTCCCTCTCCAGGAATCCCGGCGATCATGGAAATTTCTCCAGATCCCATAAAGGCGAGGTACAGGAAACTGGCGATGATGCCGAGCATCCCTCCTCTGTGTATTTTGTCCATCTCCATCAGAATCCCCTCTCAACTCCTCCTGTCTGTCGGGTTGCCGCCAGACAAGCATACCCCGTTTTGCTTAGTGTCGCAAAGTAACTCGTAACCAATAGCCAGGCATTGATGATTTCACAGCGTCAATTCCCCGGTCATTCATGGTTCATTACCACTGGAACAACTATTCCCGCTCACTGATTTTGGGCAGGCCCTGGCCTGCAGCTCATGTCACCTGGCAAATGCAGTCTGTTGAAACGGCAGTGGCTGCGTTATTCTCTTGCGGACTGGCGGGCCCGGAGTGGAGACGGAATGACTGCAAGAGCGGACATCGGCTTGATCGGGCTGGCTGTGATGGGCCAGAACCTGATTCTGAACATGAACGACAATGGATTCACTGTCGCGGTCTACAACCGGACGACCGAAAAGGTGACACGCTTCATCGAGGGCGAAGCCAAAGGGCGCGACATCATCGGCACCTACAACCTGGCGGATCTTTGCGCTGCGCTCAAACGTCCGCGTCGGGTGATGCTCATGGTGCAGGCCGGGCGCGCGGTCGACGTGGTGATTGAACAGCTCCTGCCGCACCTGGAAGCGGGCGACATTATCATTGACGGCGGCAATTCCAACTATGAAGACTCACGGCGGCGGACGCAGGAACTGGAGGCCATGGGCTTTCTTTACGCCGGCGTAGGCGTTTCCGGCGGCGAGGAGGGCGCACGATATGGCCCTTCCATCATGCCCGGTGGCTCAAGCGATGCCTGGCCGCACATTCAACTAATCTTCCAGGCGATCGCGGCGAAGGTCGCCGATGGCACGCCCTGTTGCGACTGGGTGGGACGGGATGGCGCCGGTCACTTCGTGAAAATGGTGCACAACGGCATCGAATACGGGGACATGCAACTGATTTGTGAGGCCAGCCATCTTCTTCAGGGTGGGCTCGGGCTGGACCATGACCAAATGGCCGCGGCTTTCCGGCGCTGGAACGACGGGCCGCTGGATTCCTATTTGATCGAAATCACCGGTGACATTCTGGCCTTTCGCGACGAGGCAGGCGAGCCAGTCGTCGACAAAATCCTCGACACGGCCGGCCAGAAGGGCACGGGCAAATGGACGGCGGTGGCGTCTCTGGACCACGGCGCGCCGCTGACCCTGATCAGTGAGGCGGTCTTCGCGCGCTTTCTCTCGTCGCTGAAGGAGGAGCGTTGCGTGGCTTCCGGCATTTTGTCCGGTCCCGGCGACCTTAACAGTAATACGTCCCTGAACCTTGCGGACGTGGAGCAAGCGCTCTACGCCTCCAAGATCATCTCCTACACCCAGGGCTACATGCTGCTGGGCGCCGTGGACCAGGAGCTGGGTTGGGAGCTCAACTATGGTGGCATCGCCCGCATGTGGCGGGAGGGTTGCATCATCCGTTCGGCTTTCCTGGACCGCATCAGCGACGCCTGGGAACGCAACCCCGAACTTGGCAACCTTCTGCTCGATGACTATTTCAGGGAGCAGGTGGGGCAGGCGCAGGCCAGCTGGCGGCGTGTCGTCGCCTGGGCGTCGCTGGCCGGCATACCCGTGCCCGCCATGGCGAGCGCGCTGGCCTTTTACGACGGCTATCGTCACGAACGTCTGCCGGCCAATCTCCTGCAGGCCCAGCGCGATTACTTTGGCGCCCATACCTACGAAAGGGTCGACAGGCCGCGGGGCGAATTCTTCCACACCAACTGGACCGGAACCGGTGGCGCAGTGACCGCCGGTTCCTACGACGCCTGAGGCAATTGCCGGCAGCACCATGCCTTCCCTGACGGTTAACGCTGCCTTTCTCATCACCTTTTTCCTGGCCCTGGCCCTGGCCGTTGCCACCAGCCCGCTGATGATGAGCCTGGGCTGTCGCCTGGGCATTGTGACGCGGCCATCCGGGAGACGTCTTCACGAAGGCGACCGGGCCCGCCTCTCAAGGCTGGGGGGCGGCGTCCTGTTTGTCAGCTTCACGGGGACGGTGCTGGCGGCCCAACTGCTCGACGTGCCGCGCCATGACGCGGAAGAACCGCTACGCCTGACGGGCCTGCTGCTGGGCGCGCTGGTCATATTTGTCACGGGCACGCTGGACGACTGGCTGGAACTCAAACCGCACTGGTGGTTTG
>DAOUIB010000179.1:0-3755 GCA_034428275.1 Anaerolineae bacterium | reverse complement strand
TGAATTCGGGCGGAATCGTTCCGCTCAACATATTGTGGCCAAGGTCAAGAATGAAGAGCTTGTCCAGGTCGCCTTGCGCGATTGAAATGTCCCCGGCAAGCCGGTTCCCGTGGAGATCCAAAACCAACAGACCGGATAGATTCCATATTCCCGCCGGTATTCTGCCGATGAGGCGATTTTGCGACAGGTTCAGAAAATTGAGATCGTCCAGTTCTCCCAGCAGCGCCGGGATCGCTCCTTCCAGTTGATTGTTTGACAAATCCAGCACCATCAATTGTGTTAGTGCAGCCAGCGCGAAGGGTACACTTCCGCTCAGGCCGTTTTCGGGAAGTTGCAGGCCTGTAACACGACCTTCTTCGTCAGTTTCCACGCCAAACCAGGCGCCAGGGGGTTCGTCTGTGCCCCATTTGGTTTTGTATACCCAATTCTCACCGTCTGTCGCTCTGAAGAAGGCCATCAAGGCAGCCCGCTCGTCAATGGGCGGGAACGCAGGACAGCGCGGCAAACCTGCCTGCGGGATGTCATTGGCCACCATGCCAGTTAACCCTGACGGCACCGTGCCACAAAGCATGTTGCCGGCCAGTTCCAGTTGCCACAGATTCTCCAGGCCTTCCAGCGCTTGCGGGATTTCTCCCTCCAGCAGGTTGTAGGCCAGTTGCAACTGCTGCAGTTGCTCCAGATTGGCCAGCTGCGGCGGGATGTCACCAGCCAGGCGGTTTTCGGCCAGATTCAGCCAGGTCAGGTTGTCCAGCGCTCCCAAAGCTGCCGGAATGCCCCCTTCCAGCCGGTTCTGATGCAGACCCAGGACCCGCAGACGGCTGAGCCGGCCCAGTTCCTCCGGTATCGCCCCGTCGAGTCGGTTCGCGTTGAGGTGAAGCCAGCGCAAGCTTTCGAAATGGCCGAAATAGGGCGGGATTATCCCCTCCAGCCGGTTCTGTGAGAGATTCAGGCCCTCCAGAAGGGCCAGATTGTCGAGAGACCCGGGTATGTATCCCCGAAACCAGTTCCGCGAGAGGTCCAGACCACGCAGGTTGACGAGTTTGCCGAGCGAAGCCGGGAGCATCCCCTCCAGCTGATTCTGTGAAAGGTCCAGCCAGCCCAGACTTGCGAGGTAGCCAAGTTCCTGCGGTAGCTTGCCCTTCAGCCCGTTTGACGCGAGATTCAGGCCCGTCACCCGGCCATCATCGTCCGTGATGACGCCGTGCCAGCTGCCCAGAGGCTTGTCGCTGCCCCAATTCCTGTTGTTCAACCAGTTTTCGCCATCGGCGGACATGTAAAGCACGGTCAGGACAGCCCGGTCGTCACCCGGCCTGATCTCCAGGCAGACCGGGTATCCCGCAGCGGGGAGGTCGTGATCCTCCAGGTCGGCCAGCTCCGGCGGGACTTGTCCGCAAAGCAGGTTCCCCTCAAGATGCAGTAACTTCAGACTTCCCAGATCGGCGAATGTGGCCGGAATTTCACCACGCAAGCGATTGTCGTGGAGGTAGAGGGTCGTCAACCTGGCGAGATTGCCAATTGTTGACGGAATCCCGTTCTCCAATTCATTGCCGTTCAGACCAAGATGTTCCAGGTGAGTGAGGTCCCCGACCTCAGGCGGGATCTCACCACTCAGATAATTGTTGCCGAGGTAAAGGGTTGACAGACCGGCAAGCATGCCGAGTTCCGGCGGGATTTCGCCTCTCAGACGGTTACTGGAGAGGGACAAGATTTGCAACTCTTCCAGTTGGCCGAGCGCCGGTGGGATTTCGCCTCTCAGACGATTGTTATCGAGACCCAGCCAGCTGAGCCTGGTGAGTTTGCCGAGCTCAGGGGGCAAATCGCCGCTCAGATTGTTGTTGGGCAGAAACAGCTTTTCAAGTTGGGCAAGCTCGCCGAGCGCGGCAGGGATTTCCCCGCTCAACCGATTTTTGTAGAGATTCAGGACGCCCAGCCTGACAAGATTGCCCAGGTCGGCCGGAATTTCGCCACGCAGGAGATTGTCCTGCAGATCGAGGACCCTGAGTTCGTCAAGCGCGCCCAACCCGGCCGGAATTTCGCCAAAAAGTCTGTTGTCTTCCAGCCTGATCTCCGTTACCCGGCCAACAGCACTGGTCGTCACACCGTACCAGGAATCGAGCGGCTCCTCGCTGCCCCAGTTGTCGTTGTTCTCCCAGTTGTCCCCGTTCGTGGCCCTGTAAAGCGCCATTAGCGCTGGCCGTTCCTCAGCGGGCTCAACAGATCGGCACTCTGGCAGGCCGCTATGGAGGATGTCCCCGTTTGCAACTCTGCCCAGGCCGGCCGGCAATTCGCCACAAAGTTCATTGTCCGCCAGAAACAGGTGCTCAAGACTAGTAAGGCCTGCGAGCGAAGCCGGGACCCTGCCTTCCAGATTGTTCCCGGAAAGTACCAGCCAGCGCAGCTGCACGAGATCGCCAAGCGACGCCGGGATTCTGCCCTTCAGCCGGTTTTGCTGCAAGCCAAGGGTGTCCAGCCTGCCCAACTGCCCAAGCGACTCTGGAATCGTCCCTCCAAGCCGGTTCCGCGAGAGATCCAGGTGCACCAGATTTCGGAGTTCTCCCAGCGACTCCGGCAGTTCACCGGCCAGCCAGTTGCCATCGAGAGCCAGCATCTGCAGGTAAACGAGGTTGCCCAGCCATGCGGGAAACTCCCCGCTAAACTGGTTCTGCCCGAGTGCCAGCCATTTCAGGTTGCGCAGGTTGGCAAGAGATTCCGGCAGTTCGCCGGTAAGCCGGTTGGCTCGCAGGTCCAGTCTCTCAAGGCCGTCGAGCTGACCAATCGACTCCGGCATTGTTCCGGATAGTTGATTGTCTTTGAGCACCAGTGACTGAACCCGCCCCCGGGCGTCGGCGCCAACGCCATACCACTCACTGAGCGGCCTGTCCGAACCCCAGTTGTCGTTGTTCAGCCAGTTGTCACCGTCCGTGGCCTCGTAGAGCGCCATCAGCACGGCCCTTTCTGAGGCGAGTCCTCCTTGCTGCGCCTGCAGCGGCAGGGCCCACAGACAGAGCAGGGCCAGTGTCATGCCCGATGCCCGGACGAAACGCTTATGAAGACTTATAAGGTCTTCTACCTTTTTCAGAAACTGCCAACCGGAAAAATATTACGCGTCATTAATTACAAGATACCTCGCCACCGCAGATCGTCAATGACTTCGTCTTCCAGTCCCAGCCACTCGCGCAGGACTTCCGCCGTGTGCTGGCCCAGGGTCGGTGGCGCCAGGCGGATGCGGGATGGCGTGGCGGAGAGTTGCGCGACCGGCCCTGGCATCGGCGCGACGCTGCCGTCGGCCAGCGTCACGTCCTGCACCAGGCCCCGCGCGGCCACCTGGGGGTCGGCCAGGGCCTCGCCGACGCCGTTGATCGGACCCGCCGGAATGCCGGCCGCCAGCGCCGCGTCGATCCAGCGCTGCGCGGGCCCCAGGCGGAAGGCCGCGGCCAGTTGCGGGATCAGCGCCTCCCGATTTTTCACGCGCGAGGGGTTGTCGGCGAAACGCGGGTCTGCCGACAGGCCCTCGCGCCCGATGATGGCGCAGAGGCGCGCAAACTGGCGGTCGTTGCCGACGGCCAGGGAAAAGCTGCGATCGGCCGCCTCGAAAGTCTGGTAGGGCACGATGCTGGGGTGGGCGTTGCCGTAGCGGCCCGGTTCTGCGCCATCGATCAGGGCGTTGCTGGCGATGTTGACCATGGCCGCCAGCTGGGCATCGAAGAGCGCGACGTCGACGTACTGGCCGCGGCCGCTGCGCTCGCGTTGCAGTA
>DAOUIB010000178.1:0-4139 GCA_034428275.1 Anaerolineae bacterium | reverse complement strand
CTTGACTACATGTCTGATGAGTCCAGCTCAAGTGATGAAGCTAAAGTTATCGTTCATAGCCCACCCCAGGACCTTCGGCTCCTTCTCCCGCTACCTGCGGCTCTACGCGCGCGAGCAGCGGGCGCTCGGCTGGGAGGAGGCCATTCGCAAGATGACCTCGCTGCCCGCCCAGGGGCTGCGACAACAGACGCGGGGCCTGCTGAAGCGCGGTTTTTCGGCTGACGTCGTCGTGCTCGATCCGGCGCGCGTCAGCGAACGCTCGACCTTCGAAGAGGGACGCCGCCATGCCACCGGCATCGACCACGTTATCGTCAACGGTCGCCTGACGCTTGACGACGGGCGCCATACGGGGGCGCGGGCCGGCAGGGCGCTGCGCAAGGAGCTTTCATGACCTTACAAAACAGCCGTTCGAGAACCCTGTGGGAGCGATCGCGCCAATCGCTGGCGGGCGGCGTGAGCAGCAACGTCCGCGCCGGGGCAGAGACGCCCCTGTTTTTCGGGTACGCCCGGGGCGCACACCTCCACGACGTGGACGGGAACCGCTATCTGGATTACGTGATCGGCCAGGGCCCCATGCTCCTGGGGCACACACCTGAGTCCGTCACGGGCGCCGTACAGGACGCCCTGCAGCGCGGGCAACTCTTCGCGGGGCAACACGAACTGGAGATCCGGCTCTCCGAAAAACTTCAATCCCTGATCCCCTGCGCCGAGATGCTGCGCTACAGCAACTCGGGCTCCGAGATCGTGCAGGCTGCGCTCCGCCTGGCGCGCGCCTGGACCGGGCGGGAGAAGATCGTCAAGTTTGAGGGCCACTACCACGGCTGGTTCGACAACGTGCTGGTCAGCGTTGCGCCCCCGCTCGATGCCGCCGGCCCCCGCCACGCCGCGCAAGCAGTTGCCGCCAGTGAGGGTCAGGCGAGCAGCGCCCTTGGGGACGTGGTGGTCCTGCCATGGAACGATCTGGCGCTCCTCGAAGAGCGGTTTCAGCAGCAGGGGGATGAGATCGCCGCCGTCATCATGGAACCGGTGATGTGCAACACGGGCTGCATCCTGCCCGTGGCGGGCTACCTGGAGGGAGTGCGCGAGCTCTGCAGCCGTCACGGGATCGTTCTGATCTTTGACGAGGTCATCACCGGTTTCCGGCTCGGCCTGGGCGGCGCGCAGGGATACTTCGGCGTGACTCCCGACCTGGCCACCTTCGGCAAGGCCATGGCCAGCGGCTTCACCCTCAGTTGCCTGGCCGGCAGGCGGGACCTGCTGGACCTGATCGCGCAGGGCAGGGTGAACCACTCGGGGACCTTCAACAGCAACGTCACGGCGATGGCGGCCGCCTGTGCGACGCTGGAAGAACTGGAGCGGGACGGGGGCCGGGTCTACCGGCAGCTCTTCGACCTGGGGCAGGGCCTCATGGAGGGGATCAGGACCCTGGCCAGCAGGAAGGGCAGCGAAGTCCTGGTGCAGGGACCGGGGCCGATGTTTCACGTCGCCTTCAGCGATCGGCCGGCGATCGTCGACTATCGCAGTTACCTTGGGAGCGACCAGGCGCGCTACCGAAAGCTCGCGGACCTCCTGCTCGCGGAGGGGGTCCGCGTACTCGACCGGGGTCTCTGGTACCTGAGCGCCGCCCATGAGCCGCGGGATATCGAGTTCACCCTGGACCGGCTCGAAGCAGTATGGGACTGAGATGATCGCCGTGCTGCCGGATTCCGCGGCGTAATCTCCGACCTGCGCCCCAGGAGGGTAAGCGTATGCGCGTCGCTGTGGGCGGCATCATGCACGAGTCGAATACCTTCAACCCCGGGCCGACCCCGCTTGCGGCCTTTCGTGTGCAGCGAGGCGACGAATTGCTGCGCTGGTGGCGCGACACGCCTCATGAGCTGGGTGGCTTCATCGCTGGCGCGGAGCGCTTCGGCTACGAGTTGTTCCCCACCCTGATGGCGCAGGCAACCCCTGGCGGCGTGGTGACCCCCGAGGCCTTCGAGCGATTGACGCAGGACCTGCTGGAGCGTCTTGCGCGCGCGCCACGCCTGGACGGACTGCTGCTGGCCCTGCACGGGGCGATGGTCAGTGAGGCCCACCCGGACGCGGACGCCGAGGTGCTGCGACGGCTGCGGCAGCAGGTCGGCGCAGACTTTCCGCTGGTGGTCACCCATGATTACCACGCGAATGTCTCCGAAGAACTCGTGGCCCTGAGCACGGCGCTCATCATCTACAAGAGTTACCCGCACCTCGACCACCGCGAACGGGGGCTGCAGGCCGCCAGCGCGATCGCCCGGACGATCAGGGGAGAGATCAGGCCGGTCCAGGCGCTGGTGAAACCGCCCATGCTGCTGAATATCGTGCACCAGAACACCAACCTGCCGCCGATGGACCGCGTCATGGAGGCCGCGCGCGCTCTGGAAGAGCAGCCAGACATCGTGGCGGCGAGCGTGGCGGGCGGCTACCAGTACGCCGACGTCCCGGAAATGGGACCGGCGGCGGTGGTGGTGACGGACGGGGCGCCCGCGCTTGCGCGGCAGGGGGCCAGGCAGCTCGCCGACCGCCTGTGGGCCACCCGCGAGCGCCTGCATTTCAGCCTTCCCGATGTGGTACAGGCGGTATCGATGGCGCGGGCCAGCGAACGCAGGCCGGTCATTCTCGTCGACATGGGCGATAACATCGGCGGCGGCTCGAGCGGCGACAGCACCTTCATCCTGCGCGAGTTGCTGCGGCAGGGCGTGGCGGGCCGGGTCGTCGTCCTCGCCGACCCGGAGGCCGTCGCCGCCTGCGCCCGCGCCGGGGTTGGCGCCGATCTGCGCCTGCACGTCGGCGGCGTGCGGGACAACCTGCATGGCGAACCGGTCGAGGTCAGCGGGCGCGTCAAGTGTCTTCACGACGGGCGCTATGAGGAAAGCGAAGTGCGCCATGACGGGCAGCGTTACCATGATCAGGGCCTCAGCGCCCTGCTGGAGACCTCCGGTCCTCCCGCCGGGACTTCGAGTTTTCTGCTGCTGACCAGTCGACGGCAGACACCCTTTAGCCTGCAGCAACTGTTGAGCGTGGGGCTGCAGCCGGCGCGGCAGCGGGTGCTGGTCGTCAAGGCCGCCATCGCATGGCGCGCCGCCTACGAGGCCATCGCCGGCGAGATTATCGAGGTCGACTCGCCGGGCGTCACCTCGGTGAATCCGGCCCACTTCCGTTATCGCCGGGCGCCCGCCCTGTGGGGCCTGCCCGCGGGCGCCAGCGCAGAAGAGACCGTGTATGACCAGCCGCATTGAACTCAACCCCCTGGTTGAAATGGGGGAGGAGCAGATCGAAACGCTCTACGGGAGCGCGACGCTCTCGCCCGCCGGCCCCATCATTGCCGGGAGTTGGGGGACCTGGCGACTCCGCTACAGCGCGGGCAGCTACGGGATCGACGAGAACGGGACCCTGCTGGTCGCCTGGCGCTTCGCCACGGACTGGGGAACGCCGCAGACCTCCGATGCCTCGGCGCCAAACCATGTGAGCGCAACGACGGACAGCCGATCCTGCAAGGTCGCCTGCCGCCACGATCCGAAAGGCTACGTCCGTCCCTGGCGGGCCTGCCTCGCAGTTGACATTTTCGACGGCCCGCTGCTTCCGGGCGAATCGATAACCATCACGTACGGGGACAGGAGCGGCGGCTCGGCAGGGACGCGCGCGCAGACCTTCGTGGAGAGCGCCTTTTGCTTCAGGACCCTGGTCGACGCGCAGGGAAGCGGTCAATACGTCACGCTGCCCGGCTCGCCCACGGCCGAAATCGTCGCCGGCGAGGCGGAGCGCCTGGTGGCGATCCTGCCCGGCGAGGCCGTGATTGAGCGACCCTTCGAGTTGGTGGTCAAGGCCGAGGACGGCTGGGGAAACCCCGCCACAGGCTATGGCGGCACCGTCGCGCTGGAGGAGGCCAGCGGCTCGATCGCCAACCTGCCGGCGCGTTACACATTCCAGCCTGGCGATCGCGGAGTCCGCCGCTTTGGCAACTGCAGCGCCAGTCGACCCGGCATCTACACGATACGTGCCCGGGCCCTGGATGGCGTACGCGCCGGCGAAAGCAATCCCCTGAGGGTGATCGGGGAACCCGGCCCGCATCGTCCCTTCTGGGCCGACCTGCACGGCCAGAGCGGCGAGACGGTGGGCAC
>DAOUIB010000177.1:0-1969 GCA_034428275.1 Anaerolineae bacterium | reverse complement strand
CCGGACATTTGTTGGTCGGCTTCGGCATTCCCTGGCTCAAGGGCGAACTGGAACCACCGACCTGAACCCCTGCTGTGCTAGAATGGGGCCATGTTGAAGCGGTCCGAGATTTTCCCCGCCACGCGCCAGGGGCGCGTCCCGACATCAATATTGGCCGCATGGGTACTGCTGGTTGCCTGCAGTCCCTTCGCCCAGGCCCCGACGCCGACTCTGACTCCGGCGCCTACGAACACGCCTGCGCCGACTGTCACCCCGAGCGCGACGCCTTCGCCTACCGTGACGCCGACCATCGCGCCCGATCTGCTGCTGCAGGCGGCGGAAAAGGTGCTGCAGGACGGCGAGACGGCGCGGGGCGTTTTTGCCCTGGAATCGCTGCTGGCGCAGACACCTGCGGCGTCCCAGGCGGCGGACGCGGCCTTGCTGCTGGGTCAGGAGTGGCTGCGCGAGGGGCAATATGAGGCCGCCATTGATGTCCTGACCCGCTACATGGAACTTCAGCCGGGAGCGGAGCGCGACCCGCGCGCCTGGTTCTGGCGCGCCGAAGCCCTGGTCGGCCAGGGCAACTGGCAGGACGCCATCGTCGATTACACGGCCTGGATGCAGTTGCAGCCCGGTGTCATCGACAGCTACGCGCTCGAACGCATCGGTGACGCGCAACAGGCCCCTGGTCAGCCGGAGGCCGCCCTGGTCAGCTACCGGGCCGCGGCCGCGAGTGAGCGCGTGCTGCCGGCGGCCCTGCGCATGATCGAAAAGTTGGCTGAAGCCCTGTTGGCGGCGGGCCAGGCCGGCGAGGCCGTGACGCAATATGAGATCATCCTCACCCGCGCCGAAAACGCAGGTTACCGGGCCGGCATACGCCTCGCGGCAGCGCGGGCCCAGCTGACAGCGGGCGACGAGGAACTGGCGTTGGCGCGGATGAAAGCTCTCTTCGAGGAACAGCCGGATACGGCCGCTGCCTACGAGGCCATGTTGACCCTGCTGGAACGCGAGATTGCGCTGGACCCCGCCGACATCGCCCGCGTGAGTTTCATCGCCGGCGACGTGCAACGAACGCAGGCCGCCCTGGCGCCGCTTGCCGCTGCAGACGGCGACTTTCCGGCGGAGTTGTGGCTCATGCTGGGCCGCGCTGAACGGGACCTGGGCGCCAGCGAGGCGGCGATGGCGGCCTTCGGGGCCATATCCCGGGACAGCGATTTCTACGGCGAGGCCCTGCTGGAACTGGGCCGCACGCGTTTCTGGAGCGGCGATACCGAAGGCGCCATCGAGCACTACCTGCAACTTGCCGACAGAATGGCCAGGTCACCGGCGGCGGCCGAAGCCCTGTGGCGGGCCGGATTCCTGCAGGGCTCGCTGGATTTGCCGCTGGAGGCGCGGACAACCTTCGAGGAGCTGGTTGAGGTGTTTCCCGACAGCGCCCAGGCGACCAGCGCGCTGTGGCTGATGGCCGACGCCGCCGAATTGCGCAATGAGACGGCGCTGGCGCGGGAGTATCTCACGCGCCTGGCCAATCGCCTGCGGGGAGAGGGCCGGGCGGAAGCCCTGCTGCGTTCGGGGCGGCTTTCGCGGCTTCTGGGCAACGAAGAGGCGGCAAAAGCCGCCTGGAACGACGTCGCCGCCGCCGCGCCGGACAGTTTCTTCGCCGCGCGGGCGAAGGACCTGCTGGGCGCGCGTTCCCCCCTGCAACCGGCATCCGACCTTCCGCTGGACTTTGACGAGGCGGCGGAGCTGGTCGAGGCGGAAGACTGGCTGCGCGCGACCTTCGACATTGAACAGGCGGACCCGCTGTGGCCGGCGGCGCCGGAGCTGCTGGCTGACGAAAGAGTCCGTCGCGGCACGGCCCTGTGGTCGCTGGGGCTGATCGACCAGGCGCGGGACGAGTTCTTTCACCTGATCAACGAGAGCAGCGGCGACGGCCTGACTTCCTACCGGCTGGCCGTGCATCTTCGTGGGCTGGGGGACTACTACAGCT
>DAOUIB010000176.1:0-11852 GCA_034428275.1 Anaerolineae bacterium | reverse complement strand
TTCCAGCCCGGCGATGGAACGGATCTGGGCGGCAATGAAGCTGCCTTCCGGTTCGAAAATGGGAAAATACAGGATGTCCGGCGGCTCCGCACCAATTTCGGTGAGGATCGCCGTCATATCCGTGTCGCCCACGTTAATCGATCCCGCGTAAAGCAACTCGCCGCCGCCTTCGACGAAACGTTCCGCCATGACGCGTTGCAGATTCTCTGCGTATACGCTGCCATCGTGTATGGTGGCGAGAGTCCTTGCTCCCAATTCCTCAATTGCAAATTGCGCCGTGACCTCCCCCAAGAGCAGATCGTTTTGCGAGGTGCGGAAGTATCCCGGCTGCCAGACGCCTCCGATTTCGCGGTCTGCTTCGGTCAGGCCCGGTGTGGTGTTCGAGGGCGAGATCATGACGTAGCCGGCGCGGCTGATGATCGGCAGGGCGGCGACGGCCGCGCTGGAACAACTGGTCCCGATGACCCCCAGCACCTGCTCGTCAGCGACAAGGTTTTCCGCAGCGGTCTGACCGCCCTCCGGCGTGCACAGGCTGTCTTCACCCAGCAGTTCAATTTCGCGACCCAGCAATTGATTGCCTCTGGCGTCAAGCGCCAGTTCAATACCACCCAGCGAGTCTTCGCCCAAAAAGGCGATGGCGCCGGACGTGACCAGCATGTAGCCGATGGTCACGGGCTCGTCGGGCCCGATCAACACACAGCCGCGTGCGTCGTCGCATTCCGTTTCCTGGGCCTGGGCCGTCCCGCCCGCAATCATGACAGCCAGCAGCACAAGCAATCGCAGCGCGTTCATACCAACCTCTCCCTGTCCATCAGTCTACATACCCTGGCCAGGCCTCCGGGCGAAAAAACGTCGCAGATTCTGGCTTGCCGGCAAAAACAATTGTGTAACCTGTCGTTCGCGCCAGAAGGGGACAGCCTTCCTTTCAATATCGCTCGACCGTCAGCAACACATTGCCGCCCGGATGCATCACGTCGCTGCTCATGCCATCCGGCCACCGGATTTCGAGGCGCTCCAGTTCAGCGCCGGCCGGGAAGCCAAAATGGACTCGGGCCGGATCACCGGAGAGATAGCCACTGCCCGACTTGATTTCCCGGGACATGCTTCCGACAGACGTGTGCAGGACCAGTTGCGCGCCGATGGCCTGCGGGTTAAGGCCGCCAGGCTGAACCAGATCGACCTGCAGGCTTGCTCCTCCGCAAAGCCGGTTTTCGAAGAGCAGGGCAGCCGAGCGCAGATTGTTAACGACCAGGTCGAGGTCGCCATCCCCGTCGAGGTCGGCCATGCTCAGCCCGCGGCCACTGGCGCTGGCCTGCAGCCCCCAGTCCGGCATGTCAACGAACATGCCGCTACCGTCATTGCGGAAGGCCTGGTTCTCCTCAACCAGCTCGCCGGCCGGCAGATGGCCGAAAATGGTGCTTTCGATCATGCCGTTGACCACATACAGGTCAAGATAGCCGTCAAGATCGAGATCGCCAAACTTGCCGGACCAGCTCCAGCCTGTGGCATCGATGCCGGCCAGTTCAGCCACGTCCTCCCCGATGCCCTGCAGTACGTTTGCCATCACCTGCGGGTCACCCTCTTCATGAGGCATGTCCATCATGGAGGTCATGACCGGTTCCCAGGCTGCCATGGTCTCTTCGTCCGAGGCGTAGGGTTTCATGTCGGTGGAAAAAAGTTCCACCCTGCGATCGTTGTCGAGGTCGGCGCTGTCAAAACTCATTGTGCTGTGGCTCATGTTCTCAAAGGGCCACAGCGCGACCCAGCCTTCTTCCCCTCTGGTCCAGGAGAAGTCAGGGACCGCGAAGTCGTTGCCGACCAGGATTTCAGGGCTTCCGTCGCCGTCGATGTCGCTCAACAGCAGGGCCAACGCCTGGGCTTCATCCGCCAGACGCTCCGGACGGAAGCCGTCCCCGGTGTTTTCGTAGGCGTAGACACCGGCGATCTGACTCTCCAGGAATTCGGCTCCGATCAGGGTCAGCAACTCGGCGTCATAAGTGGCGCCGACCAGGTCCAGGTCGCCATCCTGGTCGGTATCCGCCCAGTTTATTGAGTAGAGCGGTTCCGCGATGCCGGGAAGTACCTGCAGTTCAAACTGTCTGCCACCCTGGTTGACCCAGAGGTTGGGCGCGCTGGCGACGCGCGAGAAAACGATGTCCTGCCAGCCGTCGCCGTTCAGATCGACGATGGTGACCGCGCGCGTGTTGCCATCGCCCAGGGCCGCAGGCTCAAAGTCCAGCGCTCCCTGGTTCCAGAGAATGGTGTTGGCGCCCCCGTGGTTGGCTAGCACGATGTCAAGCAGGCCGTCATTGTCGAGGTCGTTGATGCCAACGCCGCTGCCGTTGGCCTCAAACATGCGGACCTCTTCGCCGCCCGGAACCGTGGTGGTGTGCGGCAGTGCATGGGTAACGAAGGAATCCCCACATTCTGCAGGGCGCATGAGCGGGGTCTCCGTCCAGGAGGTCTCATGCGAAAAAACGGGCGCCGCAAGAAGCAACAGGCAAATGCCGGTAAACAGCGTGGACTTCATGGTTCACCTGCCTTTCGGAATCGGAGTCGCAGAAGAGTGCCAGAGGGAAAATACCCTGAATCCAGGCGATTGCCATTGCCCGGGGTCTGTTTCATTTCAGGGGCAGGGGGCCGCGACGGGCAAGCTGCGGCGCGTGGATGTTGCCGGGCGGGCCCAGGTCTAGCGACCGCCCATGCCAGTGATCGTAATTCCACGAATGAACCACTTCTGGGCCATCATGTAGACGATGAGGATCGGCAGCATCGCCGTCACGGCGCCGGCCATCAAGAGTTCCCAACGCGTGTTGAACTGACCCTGAAACTTGGAGAGCCCTACCGGGATGGTGCGCATTTCGTCGCGGTAGGTGATGACCAGGGGCCAGAGAAATTCATTCCAGGAACCCAGGAAGACGAAAATGGCCACGGCCGCCAGGGTCGTCTTGCTCATGGGCAACATGATCTGCCACCAGATGCGGAAAGACGACGCGCCGTCGATGCGGGCGGCGTCGTCCATTTCCAGCGGAATGCCGCGATAGTGCTGGCGCAAAAGGAAGGTGCTGAAGGCGGAGAAGGCCGGCGGGATGATCAACGCCTGGTAACTGTCGTACCAGCCCAGGCTGCGCACGATGACAAAATTCGGGATCAGCAGCACCGGAAAGGGAATCATCAGGGTCGCCAGCCAGACCGTGAAGAGTTTGTCACGACCGGCGAATCGTAGACGGGCGAAGGCGAAGGCTGAAAGCGAAGACGTGGTCAGCTGCAGGACGACGACGCTGACCGCGATAATCAGACTGTTCAGGTAGTAACGGTCGAAGGGCACGGCCGTCAGGGCATTGGGATAGTTGTCCCAGGCGATGGTGTTGGGGATCCACGTGGGCGGGTAGGTGAAGATTTCGGGCGGGTATTTCAGTGAAGTGCTGAGCATCCAGAAAAAAGGCAGCAACATGACCGCGCTGCCGGCGATCAACAGGACGTGCAGGACGACGTGCGTACGGTTCACTGGCTCGCGAACAACCCGTGGGAGGCCCGAGCCGGCCCTGGCCGTGCCGGTCGTGGTAGCCATGTCAGCGCTTCCGCTCAAACTTCATAATGGACCCAGCGACGCTGCAGGCGCAACTGAATGAAGGTGACCACGAAAATGATGGCGAAGAGCAACCAGGCGATGGCCGTGGCCTTCCCCATGCGGAAAAACTCAAAGGCGTTCTGCCAGATGTAGTAGACGATGGAAAGAGTCGACTGCGGGGGTTCGCCACCAAAGAGCACAAATGGCTCGGCGAACAACTGGAAGGCACCGATCATCTGGATGACAAGCAGGAAAAAGGTCGTCGGGCTGACCATCGGTATCGTCACATAGCGAAAGCGCTGCCAGCCGTTGGCCCCGTCGACGCGCGCCGCGTCATAGAGCGCTTCGGGGACTCCCTGCAGGCCCGCGAGATAAATGACCATGGTGAAGCCGACGTTCTTCCAGATCGTCAACAGGACGACGGCGGGCTTGGACCAGATGGGATTGTTGATCCAGTCGGGTGGCTGCACCGGCACACCGTAGCGTTCTGCGATGTCCCAGATGATTGAACTGATGATGCCGAAGTCCCTGTTTAGCAGCCATTGAAACACGAGAGCGGCCGCCACAATGTTGGTCACCACCGGCATGAAATATATGAGTCTGTAAAAGGACATGGCCCGGATCTGCTGGTTCAGCGCCGTGGCCAGCGTCAAACCGAGCCCCAGCTGAAGCGGGACGATGACGACCGTGTAATAAAGCGTATTGACGAGCACGCGGCTGAAGATTCGGTCGCGCGTCAACAATTCGACGTAGTTGGCGATGCCAACGAATTCCGGCGGGCCCAGCAGGTCCCATTTGGTCAGGCTGACTCCCATGGACATGACGATGGGAATGAGCACAAAGATCACGAAACCTGTAAGCCCGGGGATCAGGAAAAGCCAGGCTTCGCTCTGCTGGCCGGGGTTCCAGCGCCCAAGGCCGGCCCTCAGGCGGAACCTTTCGATGCGGCTGACCGGGGCACTGGGAATCATGGCGGCGCCTCTTCAGGATCAGGCCAGGGCGCGCGGCCCTGACCTGATCTTTGGCTCTTCGTTTACCTGCCTCAGCCGGCGTTCATGTCGGCGAGGAAAGCGTCGACGTCGTCGCAGACGCCAGGCAGGACCTCGGCCGGAACCGCTTCACCGGCCCAGATCTGGTTCATCACCGGACGGACGTAATTGCCGTTGATCTCGCCCCACTCGGGGAAGTAGGCGACGCGGCCACCGGGCTTGGCGTTGCGACCCTCTATGATGAAGGCCATGCGATTGGCGGGCGGATCTGCCGGGTTCTCCTCGGAACCCAGGAAGGCCTCGGAAAGTGCCGTGGACTCCAGCGCCGGCAGGATCTCGCCGGAGGCGGTGTAAATGCCCTGGCCGCCATCGGTGCTCTGCAGCCAGCTGAGGAAGGTCCAGGCGGATTCCTTGTCATCGCTGAGCGCGCTCATGGTCCAGGCAGCGCCACCGGCGGCGGCGGCACGCTGGCCATCGGCGGGGATCGGGACTGGCACCACGTCATAGTTCAGTTCGGCCGCGTTGAAGGCCGACACGCGGCTGGCGTTCTGGATGATCATGGCCACCTGGCCGCTCTGGAACACGGCCGCGTCACCGCCGGCCTGGCCCAGGTTTGCGCTGCGCATGGCGTAGTTGTTGTCCATCATGCCAGCGAAGAACTCAACGGCCTCAATGGATTCCGGTGAGTCAAGCAGGCAAGAAGTGGGGTTGCGCATGTCATCCAGCAGACCGCCATTGTTCTGCAGCACGAAGAGCGCAAACTTGCCGCCTTCCATGCCGAGGGCGTAGCGGGATACGCGACCGGTGCTTTCCACGACCGTCAGTTGCTCGGCAGCGGCCAGCAGATCGTCCCAGGTCCACTCGTCAGTCGGGTAGGCGACGCCGACTTCGTCGAAGATCTCCTTGTTGTAGTACAGCACCTCAAGGCCGATATCGCGCGGGAAGCCCCAGATGCGGCGGGTGCCATCCTCGTCGTAGGTCGTGCCGTATTCCAGCAGACCCGGCCAGAAGTCGGAGATGTCGTAATCGTGCGCCTCAATGTAGGGCGTCAGTTCCTCAAGCACGCCGCGAGCCGCGTAGCGAATCGGCGGTGACAGGAACAGCACGTCCGGAATCAGGGCGCCGTCACCGGCGGCCCACAGGGTATCCAGCGAAGTGAAGTAATCGGACCAGGGCTGATGCCAGATCTCGATCTCGATGTCGGGGTTGGCCTCCATAAACGCCTCGGCCACGCTGGTGTGGGTGGCGGCCTCTTCCGGGCTGCCCCAGAAGCCCCAGGTCACCACGGCCTTGTCCTGCGCCGCGGCCAGGCTGCTGAACATGGCAAGCAGCACGAAAACCATCAATACACGAACCAGTCTGTGTTGCACGATAATCCTCCTCCGAATTGCAGACGAAGCGATGGTGAAGAAATGGTAGCAAAGTTCTGACTATACGCAAACGCCTCCCAATCTATTTGGAGTGGACCGGGCCGCCGCCGGGACGAATATCAAATTCGTTGTTTTCGGCTGCGACGGCAGCTGCAGGTTTGACACGGCGAAGCTCACTGAAAATCGGCGTGTCTTGCCTTTGCAGACAGTGATCAGCATAGAGAAACAGGGCCGCCGACCATGCCTGATCGTCAAAGCCCATCGGATTGCCGCTCTCTCCGTGAAGCCACTCGTTGAAGCCCCAAAGCGATCGGTCGACGGCCTGCCTCAGGGATTCTGCCATGGCATGTAGCAACCTGCCGGCTTCATCGAGCCATCCGTGGCAGACCAGGGCGGCGATATGGAAGCCGCCCACCATGGGCCAGATTCCGCCATTGTGGTACTGGTAGGGCAGGTTCAGGTTGCGACTGCGATAGTACTCGCGCCAGTCGCTTTCCCCGGGGTACACCGGCGGATAAATGGCGCGGGTCGGATAGGGTTCGGCGATTCCGACCTGATGCATGTAACGCAAAATGTGTTCGCTGCGGTGACCGTCGGCGATGCCGGTGAGGATGGCCAGGGCGTTGCCAAGGCTGTCACACCATGTGCCATATTCGCGAAAAGCTACCCAGGGGAGGTAATAGGGCCTGCTGGAAATAGTCCCGATGTTGTGATAAAGCATGAACCATTCGAGGCGGATGCTCTTGAGTTGCTCAAGATGTTCGGCGAAATGTTCCGCCACCCAACACCGGTCTACCCACATCAAGAGGTTCAACCGTTCGTGGATATCATTTGACGTTACAGCCGGACAGCGACCGGTCGCGCCGGTTACGGCCCGCATTTGTTCCCAGCCGAGCATCGCCGCGTAGTAGAGCACGTTGTCGTAAAGGGTGTTGTAGCGAACGGAAATGAGGTCCATCCAGTTGCCGGCTTCCGGCACTTCCAGAAGGCCGCATTCGTTCATGTCCTGGTATTCGAGCCAAAGCAGGGCCCGGTCGATTTGCGGCCAGTGCTCCAGCAGAAACGCCGTGTCCCCGCTGACCTGGTAAAGCATCCAGTGCCCCAGGATGAACCACAGGTTGGCATCCAGGGCCCCCGCATTCTCGGTGCTGATGTAACCGTTGTCAGGGTTGACGTTCAGAGGGACGAGGCCGAGCCCGGACTGGAACTGACCCAGATTTTCCAGACTGGCGCGCGCCGCCGCCTCCAGTTGTGCGTCTCCACTGACCAGCGCCCCGAAGGCCGTAATGACGCTGTCCCTGGCCCAGATCTGCGGGTAGCCGGCGGCCGCGCCTGATGCCCGAAAACCCTGATCGGTCCTGCAGCGATGCAAGACTTCAAGGGCCTGTTCACGAGCCTGCCGCAGCAAACGTTCCTCGCCCATGGAGTTCCAGCCATTGCTTCCCGATCATTGTACCCTATTGAAGCCAAATACAACAAAATGCGCCCGCTCAGGAGACTGTCGTGCCCTCATGCGTGAAGGGGGTTGCCTGCATGCGCAGGCGCGTGTGGCGATTGAACCAGTTCAGGGCATCGAAAGGAACGCAAAACCTTACTGTCTCGTTTTCGCGCGGGCGAATCTTGTGGGTTGCGTGCAGGGTTGCTACCACTTCTGCTTCCCCGCGCAATTCGCTTGCCTTGCCATAAACCCGGCGATGATCGCCAAGATATTCCACACGTTGCACGTGAACAGGAATGACAAGCGAATCCCCCGCTTCAGAATTGCCCACCGCCGGTACAAAGTCCTCGGGCCGAAATCCAATAATGCAGTTGTCCTTCTCTATCAGGTTCATGGAAGGGGAGCCCAGGAAAGTGGCGACGAATGTGTCTGCCGGACGCTGGTACAACTCCTGTGAAGTCCCTATCTGACGAATGCGACCCTCCGACATGACGGCAATTCGGTCACCCAGACTTAGCGCGTCTTGCTGGTCGTGCGTCACAAGCAGGGTCGTCACGCCCAGGCGCCGCTGGTAGCGCCTTAGCTCTGCCCGCGCGATGCGGCGCAATCCGGCGTCCAGGCTTGATAGCGGTTCATCGAAGAGGAAGACGCGCGGCTGGCGCACAATAGCCCGCGCCAGCGCAACCCGCTGGCGTTCGCCGCCCGAAAGCTGGGCGGGGTAACGCTCCATTCGGCCGAGAATGTCCAGTTGGCTGGCGGCAAGTTCGACGCGTGACCTGATCTCGTCCTTGGGCAGCCCTTCGTTTTGCAGGGGAAAGGCGATGTTTTTGCGAACGCTCATGTGCGGATAAAGGGCATAGCTCTGAAAGACCATGGCGACGCGACGCTTGTCGGGCGCAACGCCATTCATGTTTTCTTCGCCGATTTGCACCCAGCCTTCATCCGGTGAGTCAAGGCCGGCGATCAGGCGCAGCAGGGTAGTCTTGCCACAGCCGGAGGGGCCGACGATCACCAGCAATTCGCCGTCCCGTACCCGCAGGCTGAGTTTGTCCAGTGCGCAGACCGGGCCGTAGTATTTGCTCAATTCGACGGCTTCAACTTGTGTCATGCAACAATCTCCCGACTGTCGTGATTGTACCAGGTGCAATGCCCGGAATCCGCCCGTTTTTCACCACAGACAAAGAATGCGGGAAGAATCTTTTGCTGCCTTCGTCACGGTTGCCTTTTTCACCGGAGGTTGGTAAACAGGACGGGGCCGCTTTTTTCTCTGCCGAAGGCACTTGCCATGTTCCATGCGCCAGATTCTGCAGGGCGGGCAGATATTCATTGCAGATGCCCAGGCATACAGGGTTGCGGCCATCGAGTTCCGGTTCCTTTCTGTGAGTGAGGTAGTGGAAGTTGCGCATTGCTGACATGAACTGGTCCAGGGTTGAAGACTGGCTGCAAGGGGATGACCGCTGCGTCTTGCCTGTTGGCAGCACGGAGCAGCACGCCGGTCTCAGCCTCTGCGTCGACAACATCCTGGCGGAGCGCGTGGCCCTGGAGGCCGCCGCTCCCACGGGCGTACCGGTGTTTCCGCCCGTGAATTACGGCCTGACCGCCTACTTCATGGCATATCCCGGCACCATCACGCTGCGGCCGGAGACCTATGCCGCCCTCCTCGGCGACATTCTGGACAGTCTGGCCAGCCACGGCTTTCGCCGTGTGCTCGTCGTCAATGGTCACGGTGGCAATGCCGCGGCCAGCGAACAGGTCCTGGCCAGGGCGCGGCGGAAACACCGTCTCCAGTTGCTTTGGCACGACTGGTGGAAAGCGCCGGCGACCTGGTCCGCGTGTCGGGCGCTGGACCCTGAAGGGGCGCACGCCTCCTGGCTGGAAAATTTCCCGTGGACGCGCCTGGAGGGCGTGGTGCAGCCTTCCGGTGGCAAAACTGTGGCGAACATGAGCACGCTGGACAGTATGACGCCGGACCAGGTCCGTGAAACTCTTGGTGACGGGAATATGGGTGGTGTTTACCAGAAACCCGACGGCGACATGCTCAGGATCTGGAACGTGGCCGTTCAGGAAACCCGCGATCTGCTGGAGAATGGATGGGATCGAAATGCGCAGCTTTGAAGGCGCCTGGCCGGCGCTGGTCACACCCGCAAGCGAAAACGGGGCAGTCAACGAAGACTGTCTGCGAGCGCTTGTCGACCATCTGGTTGGCAAACGCGTCGATGGTCTCTACGTCGGCGGGTCTACGGGAGAGGGCCTTTACCAGTCCGTCGCTCAACGTATGAAACTGAGCGAACTGACCTTGGAGGCGGTACGGGAACGCCCCATTGTGATTTTGAATGCAGTAAAGGTGGCATGCATGAACATGAACTAGTGAGTCCTCCGGATCATGTGATCATGTCATGTGATTGTCATGTGACTGCTACTCAGGTACACTACCTACCAGCTGAGCTGAACTTCAACAGTCCAGAAGATATCGAGAAATGGCGGGCAGAGAGGAGGAAGTAAGTCCAGCCCTCACCAGTTCACATACAAATGTAGCAGTGCAATATCCACACATTCTCTCTCATGCGTCAGAAACTTCCCAACAGCTGAGACAGTATTGAGAAAGCAGCAGCTGCAAGAGAAGAAGGCAATCAGAGGAGATGTAGCAGACACACCCCTCTACAGGTATTACTGCTGATTGCTTACTAATGAAGGGGCCGTACTAATCAACTTGCTGTATAGATATGTCAGCCGAATCTGTGGGTCGGATGGAGGGTGCTCTCAGAGAAGGGGTAAAAATAACCGCTGGGTGGTGGGGACTAATAGGAAATACCCTCGGCAGGGTCAGTGTAGGGGTGGTGGGGTGGCTGGTGGTGGCGGACGAGGGGAAGAGGATCGGGGTAGCCCCAGACAATGTTGGAAGAGGGGGCAGAGGGGGAGGGGGAGGAGGGGAACGTGGAGAGGGAAGAACAGCTGGAAGAAGGTACTTGATGTGGCAAATGTGCATATACTAGTAGTGACTGTGTGTGTGCAGGAGGCTGGGGGCTGTGATGGACATGGATTGAAGTATGTCACTGCTAGAAAGCCTACTTTACTAGAGAAGGTAACGGAGTATTGATCAAGATGGTGACTGTACTGCAGTGGCTAAAGATGTGGTGTCTAATCTCCTCAGTTATTGGCAAATGAAATTCGTCAGGAACAGAATACCCTCTTGCAGTGTATCAGATACATACTGAGGACCGAGCTCCTTGGAGTTGGAGGTGTGGGGGAGGGGATGAGAGCGGGCAATGGGGAGAGAGAACAGCAGACAGAGAAGGGAGAAGTAGCCAACTCTGGTGAAGAGGTGCCTCTAAGCACACCTCAGGATGCAGCCATTCCCTTACCAGACAGGAGCAACGGCCACAGCCACCACTAACAGTCCATCTGACTGAAGACATTCACAATAATCATTTTCAAACTCTCCATGTTTGTCATCCATGTGATATATAGGTGGATGTGTACTTGTGACAGTGTGTATTGTGTGATGTTATTGATAGTGGATGCATCGGTCTGTAGAGTGTGCTATAATCCCAGTGATTTCCTGACCAATCTTTGAGCTATTTCATTGAACTGTGACCTGTCATCTCTCCACATCTTCTGCAGAAGACCACACCCCATATCACGTCACCAACTGCCCTAGTCTCCCCCTCAGGCCAACACTTACACAAGCATCAACGTTTGCCCCACTCTCGTCGTTTGGCTCCGCCATCATGCTCACAACAGAGAGCAGTATCTTCTCAATGCTCTGGACGGGGCTCCACCTCTCGGCAGCCGTCTCATACCCCAGAGGGTCGTCTCCAGGTGTGTGGAGGATCGATATACACACACGGCCATCTGGATAGACTGGTGGGCGGAGACTACAGATGACTGACCTCATTAGTGACCTCACGTACCATTTGGATGGAACATTTCAGACACAAATTTCATCTTGGGGGGACTGAGGGGGTAGTCCGTGGGGAAGATTAGTTCCGTGATAAAGACACCACCTTCAAAAGGACTGTCCTCTGGACCCCTGCAGTGTGTGAGGGTATTGGGTGTGGATGGTGAGGGTGTGAGGGTAATAGTGTAGTGTGTGAGGGTATGAGGATATGGTGTAGTGTGAGGTTAGCTTACATGATATGTGCCTCCCATTCGAAGAAGTTTTCCTCTGATTTTGGCCCTGGGGAAGATAGTGTGAAGAGATATGCCACACTTGATACACGTCCTTACCTGCTACAATTCCTTCAGGTGAGTTCAGGGTTAACTCTAAAATGAAAGGCATTGCATATCGGGACAGTCAGCCACATACAGTGATTGCATATCGGGACAGACAGCCACATACAGTGATTGCATATCGGGACAGCCAGCCACATACAGCCACATACAGTGATTGCATATCGGGACAGCCAGCCACATACAGCCACATACAGTGATTGCATATCGGGACAGACAGCCACATACAGTGATTGCATATCGGGACAGCCAGC
>DAOUIB010000175.1:0-3902 GCA_034428275.1 Anaerolineae bacterium | reverse complement strand
GCGAGCCGCCGTTGGTATCGCAGAGCACGACGCAGTCGGCGCCGCCGCGCACGGCCGCGGCCACCGTATCCATGCCATACTCGAGGTCCAGCTTGATTCCGTCAAAAAAGTGCTCGGCGTCGTAGACGACTTCGCGCCCCAGCGACTTCAAATAGGCCACGCTGGCCTCGATCATGCGCAGGTTTTCGGCCGGCGTCGTCTGCAACACGTCGTTGACGTGCAACATGGATGTCTTGCCCACCAGGGTCACCACCGGCGTGGCGGCATCCACGAGGGCCCGGATGTTGGCGTCCGCCGCCGGTTCCACGCCCTTGCGGCAGGTGGAACCGAAAGCTGCGATGCGCGCGTGCTTCAGGTCCAGCTCCTGCACCTGGTCGAAATAGGCGACGTCACGGGGATTGGAGCCCGGCCAGCCACCCTCAACGTAGGCGACGCCCAGGTCGTCCAGCAGTTGCGTGATGCGCAGCTTGTCCGCCACCGACAGCGAGATGCCCTCGCGTTGCGTACCGTCCCGCAGCGTCGTGTCGTAAATGGCGATGGCCATGTCAGGCACTCCGTTTCACATTGACCGACTCAGGCGGACGCCAGGGTATTGATCCGCGCCGGATGACTGTCTTCCCAGGCGAGGATGTCGTCCTCCAGGCTTTGCAAAAAGCCCAGTTGGTCGATGCCGTTCAACAGGCAGTGACGCGCGAAACCGTCGATCGGGAAAGCCACGGCGCGACCGTCCGGCAGGGTCAGGGTCTGTGTTTCCAGGTCAACGGCCACGGTCGTGCCGGCGTCTTCCTGCGCCAGGCTGATGAGCTGCCCTTGCGTTTCTTCGTCGACCTGCAGCGGCAAGAGCCCGTTTTGCAAGGCATTGTTGCGAAAGATGTCGGCGAAGCTGGTGCTGACCACTGCGCGGAAGCCAGCGCCCTTGAGCGCCCAGGGGGCGTGTTCCCGCGAACTGCCGCAGCCGAAGTTGTCTCCGGCGACCAGCACCGTGGCACTGGCGTGCTGTGGCTGATTCAACACAAAGTCCGCTTTGGGCGCGCCGTCGGCCTCGTAACGCCAGTCGGCGAACAGGTTTTTGCCAAGGCCGGCGCTGTCGGTCGTCTTGAGGAAGCGGGCCGGGATGATCTGGTCGGTGTCAATGTCGTTGATCGGCATGGCCACGATCTGACCCTTGAAGGCGGTGACGGGCTCCATCAGGCGTGCTCCCCCTGCAGAGTGCGGACGTCGCTGATCGCGCCCTTGATGGCGCTGGCTGCTGCCGTCAGCGGGCTGGCCAGGAAACTGCGCCCGCCCTTGCCCTGGCGGCCCTCGAAGTTTCGGTTGCTGGTGCTGACGGCGTATTGTCCGGGCTGCAACTGGTCGCCGTTCATGGCGATGCACATCGAACAGCCGGCTTCGCGCCACTCGGCGCCCGCCGCCCGGAAGATTTCGTCCAGCCCCTCGGCCTCGGCCTGGCGTTTGACCCTCTGCGAGCCTGGCACGACCATCATGCGCACGCTGTCGGCCACCTTGCGCCCGCGCATGATCCGTGCCGCCTCGCGCAGGTCTGAGATGCGCGAATTGGTGCAGCTGCCCACAAAGACCACGTCCACCGCCTTGCCCAGCAGACTCTGCCCCGGCTGCAGCCCCATGTAATTCAGCGCCTTGTCCAGCGCAAGTTTCGCCGTGGGATCGCCCAGCCGGTCGGGGTCCGGCACGGGCTCCGTGATGCGCATGCCCATGCCAGGGTTCGTGCCGTAGGTGATCATCGGCGTCAGTTCGGCCGCATCCAGCACCACCTCACGGTCATGTGTCGCGCCTTCATCGCCCGGTAGTTGTCGCCATGCAGCGACGGCCGCATCCCAGGCCTCGCCCTGCGGGGCGTAGGGTCGGCCGCCGATGTAGTCGATGGTCGTGTCATCCGGCGCGACCATCCCGGCCCGCGCGCCGCCTTCGATCGACATGTTGCAGACGGTCATGCGCCCTTCCATGCCGAGGCTGCGAAGGGCCTCGCCCATGTATTCGATGACGTGACCGGTGCCGCCGCCGATGCCAATCTCCGCAATCACGGCCAGGATGATGTCCTTGGCGGTGACGCCCGCCTGCAGCCGGCCATCGACGCGGACGGCCATCGAGCCCGGCCTTTCCTGCAGCAGGGTCTGTGTCGCCAGCACGTGACCGACCTCGCTGGTGCCGATGCCAAAGGCCAGGGCGCCGAAGGCCCCGTGCGTGCTGGTGTGGCTGTCCCCACAGACGATGGTCATGCCCGGCTGCGTGAGTCCCTGCTCCGGCCCTATGACGTGGACGATTCCCTGGTTTTCGCTGCCCAGTTCGTAGAGCGGAATGTCAAAATCTTCGCAGTTGCGGCGCATGACGTCCAGCTGGGCCGCCGCCATGGCATCCGGCACCGGAATGATGCCCAGTTCGTTGCGCGGCGTCGTGGGCGTGCTGTGGTCCATCGTCGCCAGCGTGCGATCCGGCCGACGCACCTTGAGGCCACGCTCGCGCAGCGTGGTGAAAGCCTGCGGCGAGGTCACTTCATGGACGAGGTGCAGGTCGATGTACAGCACGGTCGGCGCGCCGTTGGCCGGCGGCCGCACAACGTGGCTGTCCCACACCTTGTCAAACAAGGTCCTGGGTCGCTGTCCGTTTCCACTCATCGCTCTTCCCTTTCCGCCACATTGTGGTGCTGGTACACGTCCCTGTTCACTGCAGACTCACCGTTGCGACCCTGCCTTCCGGCGTTCGGCCGCCGGCGCCGGTCACCGCCAGCATGCGGTTGAGCGCCGCCAGATAGGCTCTGACGCTGGCCACGATGATGTCGTCGTCCGCGCCATAGCCGCCGAAGGAACGGTCCTCGCCCTCCGGGCTGATGCGCACGGTCACTTCGCCCACGGCGTCTATCCCTTCGGTGACGCTGTGCACGCTGTATTCAAGCAGCGTGTTGGGCGCCTTCACGACGGTATCGATGGCCTTGTAGCAGGCATCCACCGGGCCGGTCCCGACGGCGGGCTGCACGACCACACTGCCGTCCTCGCAGGCCAGCTTGACGGTGGCCGTGGGCAGACCCATCGTGCCGCAGGCAACCTGAATGTCGACCAGATGGAAAAACTCCTGGACGCCCTGCACTTCATCATGCACCAGCGCCTCGAGGTCGGCATCGGTCACGGTCTTCTTCGCGTCCGCCAGATCCTTGAAGCGCGCAAACACGTGTCTCAGTTCCTCGCCATCGATCTCGTAACCCAGTTCGCGCAAACGCGCGCGCAGGGCATGGCGGCCGCTGTGTTTGCCCAACACCAATTCGCTGGAGGCCAGGCCCACGTCCTCCGGCACCATGATCTCGTAGGTGCTGGCCTCCTTCAGGACGCCGTCCTGATGGATGCCGGCCTCGTGGGCGAAGGCGTTGCGCCCCACGATCGCCTTGTTGGCCTGCACGGCAAGACCCGTATAGTTGCTGACCATGCGGCTGGTCTTGATGAGTTCGCGCGACTCGATGTTGGTCGTCACGTGATAGAACTGCGGCCTCGTGCGAATCGCCATCACCACTTCTTCAAGGCTGGTGTTGCCGGCGCGCTCGCCGATGCCATTGAGGGTCACCTCGACCTGCCGCGCGCCGCCCAGCACACCCGCCAGGGTGTTGGCCGTGGCCAGACCCAGGTCATTGTGACAATGCACGGACCAGATGACGCCGCTGCCCGGCCCGCCGCCCGGAGTTTCCGCGATCAGCGACGAAATCGTCTCCTGCCACTCTTCCGGCGTCACGTAGCCGACGGTGTCCGGAATGTTGAGCGTGGTGGCGCCGCACTGGATCGCCAGGGCACAGACCTCCACCAGGTAGGCCTTGTCCGTGCGGCCGGCATCCATCGGGCTGAATTCGACGTCTTCGCAGAGGCTGCGCGCCAGGCTGACGCCCTTGCGCACGGCCTCCA
>DAOUIB010000174.1:0-5506 GCA_034428275.1 Anaerolineae bacterium | reverse complement strand
CCGGTGCCGGCGGATTTGCGCGAGGCCGTCGGCGGGCACCCGCTGGTCGCGCAGACCCTGGCGCAGCGCGGCATCCTCACGCCCACGGCGGCGCGCCGTTTTCTCGACCCTGTCCACTATTCGCCAGCCTCCCCGGACGAGTTTCCAGACATGGACGCGGCCGTCGCCTGCCTGCAGCGCGTCATCCGCGAGCGCGGCGAGGTCCTCGTCTGGGGCGACTTCGACGTCGACGGCCAGACGGCGACCGCGCTGCTGGTCACGGCGCTGCGCGACCTGGGCGCCAGGGTGCGCTGGCACGTTCCCAACCGCTTTCGCGAGGGTCACGGCCTGCATTTACCCACGCTGCGCCAGAAACTGGGCGACGCCGACCTGCTGCTGACCTGCGACACCGGCATCGGCGCGCACGACGCGCTCGCCTGGGCGCAGGGGCAGGGCGCGGCCGTCGTGGTCACCGACCACCACAAGTTGACGGACTCGTTACCGCCGGCCAGCGCGGTCATCAATCCGCAGCGCCTGGCGGAGGGCCACGCCCTGCGCGAGTTGCCCGGCGTGGGGGCGGCATTCAAGCTGATCGAAGCGCTCTACGGCAGCCGCAGCTGCGAGCATTTGCTGGACCTGGTGGCGTTGGGCATCGTGGCCGACGTCATGCGCCAGGTGGACGACACCCGCTGGCTGCTGCAACGGGGTCTGCATGCCCTGCGCGCCACGGAGCGACCGGGGTTGCGCGCCCTGATGGCGGCGATCGGCATCCGCCCCGCGTCGCTGACGGAGAGCGATATCGGCTACGCGCTGGCGCCGCGACTCAACTCCTTCGGCCGCCTGGCGGATGCCAGCGCCGGCGTCGAGTTGCTGACCGGCGACGACCCGGAGCGAATCGCTGCCCTGGTGAAAGACGTGGAGGAACTCAACCGCAAGCGGCGCTTCCTCACGCAACAGGTGGAGGCCTCGGCGCAGCAGCAGATCGAAAGAGACCCCTCGCTGCTGGACTACGCGGCGCTGGTGTTGAGTCAACCGGGCTGGCATGGCGGCGTGCTGGGCATCGTTGCCGGCCGACTTGCGGAGGCATACGGCTGTCCGGCGCTCTTGCTGGGCGAGCTGGATGGACTGGTCAGCGGGTCGGCGCGCTCCGTGGCGGGCTGCGACATTGTGGCGGCGCTGGATAGCCAGGCGGGCCTGCTGGCGGGCTATGGCGGCCACAGCATGGCGGCGGGCCTGCGCATGGATGCCGCCCACGTCCCGGCATTGCGGCGCGGCCTTTCGCGGGCCGTGCGCGAGCAAAGGGGCGACGATCCGCCGCCGCCGGAACTGCAGATCGACGCCGAAATCGGCCTGGGGGAGGTCTCGCTGGACCTGGCGCAGCAGCTGGGCCGTCTTGCGCCCTTTGGCAACGGCAATCCGCCCCTCACGCTCATGGCGCGTGACCTGCGGCTGTTGCGTCGTCGTCAACTGGACCGGCGCGGCGACCATCTGGAACAGACAGTGGCGGACGGTGAAGACGTGGAACGCCGCGTCATCTGGTGGTCGGGGGACGCGGAGGCCCTGCCCCAGGGCCCCTTCGACATGGCCTTCACCCTGCGCGAAAATGAGTACCGCGGGCAGCGCGAGGCCCTGCTGGAGTGGCAGGGCGCCCGCGTGCGCGAGGGCGAAGTCGTCATTCGGGGGCGTACCTGGGGAGCGATCGACTGCCGCCGTCATCCGGCGCCCCGCGAGCGCCTGGCGGAGTTGCTGGGCGCGGAACCTGAAGCGCTGGTCTGGCGCGAAGGAGGGACGGAGCCGGAAGGCGTCGACCGCTTTTCCCTGCGACCGGCGGGGACGCTGGTGGTCTGGACGATTCCGCCGGACGCGATCACCTGGCAGGCGGCGCTGAAGACCGTCGGGCCGCAGCAGGTGGCGATTTTTGCGCAGGAGCCGCCATGGAACACGGCGCAGGACCTGCTGAATCTTCTGGCGGGTATGGCGAAATTCGCCCTGCAGCGACGCGACGGAGTCCTGTCGCTGGACCTGTTGGCCGCCCGCAGCGGGCAGCCGCAACAGACGATCCAGACCTGCATCGAGTGGCTGGACAGGAGCAGCCAGCTGCGTTTTGCGCGGGTCGATGAAGACCAATGGGTCGTGACGCGCCCTGCAGACGGCCTGGCGCAGCCGCCCGACCGGGTCATCGCCGGGCGTTTGCGCGCGCAAATGCTGGAGAGCGCGGCCTGGCGTCGTCACTGGCGGCGGCGGAGCTTTTCGGGCTGAGCGTGTCGCGGCGGCGCAGCCCATGCGCTATCTTCAGGGGCGAACAGCAGATCAGGGTGGGACGATGAGCGCCCGCGAGACCGTCTTCACGATGGACAGCTCCAGCATAAAGTTCGGCCCGGGCGCGACACGCGAACTGGGCGGGGACATGGCGGCATCGGGCGCCAGACGGGTGATGCTGCTGACCGACGCCAATCTGGCGGCGGGGGAACAGGTCGAGGTCGCGCGCGAATCGCTGAACCGGGCGGGCGTCAAAGTCGCGTTGTTCTCCAGGGTGCGGGTGGAACCGAGCGAAGCCTCTTTCCAGGAGGCCATCGCCTTCGCGCAGAAGGGCAACTTCGATGGTTACGTGGCGGTTGGCGGCGGCTCAGTGATGGACACGGCAAAGGTGGCCAATCTTTATGACTGCTGGCCGCCCGAAGACTTTCTCGATTACGTCAACCCGCCCATCGGCCGCGGTCTGCCCGTGCCCGGGCCGCTCAAGCCGCTGATCGCCGTGCCGACGACGGCCGGCACCGGCAGCGAGACGACCGGCGTCGCCATCTTTGATTACGAGCCCCTGCGCGCCAAGACCGGCATCGCCCATCGCGCGCTGCGTCCCACGCTGGGCATCATCGACCCCCACAACACGGCCACGCTGCCGCCCATGGTGGCGGCCTGCAGCGGTCTGGACGTGCTCAGCCACGCCATCGAGTCCCTGACTGCCTTGCCTTATTCGCAGCGGCCCGCGCCGGAGCAGCCGCAGGGCCGCCCCGCCTACCAGGGCGCCAACCCGGTCAGCGACATCTGGGCGGCGGAAGCGCTGCGCATGGTGGGCGCCAACCTGCTGCGCGCCATCCAGGACCCGGACGACGTGGAGGCCCGCGGCAACATGCTGCTGGCGGCCGCCTCGGCCGGCATCGGCTTCGGCAACGCCGGCGTGCACCTGCCGCACGGCATGTCCTACCCGGTCTCGGGAATGGTGCGCGACTTCCTGCCGGAGGGCTATTTCGTCAGCCATGCCATCGTGCCGCACGGCATGGCGGTCATCGTCAACGCGCCGGCGGTCTTCCGCTACACGGCCCGGGCCAATCCCGAGCGGCATCTGCTGGCGGCGCGCTTGCTGGGTCTGGACGTGAGCGATGCGGCGCCGGAGGACGTCGGCGAGATTCTGGCGCAGGGGATCATTGACATCATGCGGGCGACCGGCATGCCCAACGGTCTGGCGGCGCTGGGTTACCGCGAGACGGACGCCCCGGCGTTGGCGGAGGGCACGCTGCCGCAGCACCGCGTCACAAAGCTGTCGCCGCGCCCGGCAAATCGTGACGATCTGATTGAGCTCTTCCGCGCGGCCATGCGCTATTGGTAGGCGGGCCTAACGCAGCATCATCTCCAGGGCGGTGAAGGAAAGCGGGGGCAGCAGCAGTTCGCAACCGGTCTCAACAGACTGGACCGGCAGCGGGCGCGCCACGACCCGGCCGGGCTCTTCAAAGCTGTTGGCGGCCTTCGGGTCAGCCCCCTGCATTTGCCAGGCCCGCGTGTTCCGCGGCCGGACGTTCTGCCAGTGGAAACTGAGTGGGACTGCCTCGCTCTGGCTGCGGTTGACGAGGAAGAGGGCACCCAGTCGCGTCTCCGGGTCGTGGGTGGCGGTGACGTCCAGCAGCGGCACGTCGCCATACTGCTGCGTCTCATGTCGCGGCGCATCGACCAGCACGTCCAGCGAGTTGCCGCAGGCCAGTCGGCTGAAGAGCAGGAAGGGGTAGAAGATGGACTGTTTCAGCAGGGCGTTCGTCTCGGTCAGGATGGGCGCGATGACGTTGACGACCTGCGCGAGGCAGGCGATTTTCAGCACGTCGGCGCGGCGCAGGAAAACGTTGAGCCACTGGGCTGCCACCAGGGCGTCCTCCAGGTTGTAAACCTCCTCGATGAGCCGCGGCGCTTCACTCCAGCCGCCCTGCATTTGTTGGGCCTTGTACCAGATGTTCCACTCGTCCCAGGAGAGGAACACCTCCCTTTTTGATCGCGTTTTGGCCCTGACGTAGCGCAGCACCCCTTCCAGGGTCGCGACGTAGTCCTCAAGGCCGACGGCAGTGGCGAGGTAGGAGTCTGTGTCGCCGTCGCGGTTGGCGGCGTAGTAGTGCATCGAATGGAAATCGACGTGCTCGTAACAGTGTTCGAGCGCGATGCGGTCCCATTCGGGGTAGCTGGGCATCGCCGGGCTCGAGGAGCCGCAGAGCACGAGCTGGATGTCGGGGTCTTGCCAGCGCATCATTTTGGCGGCTTCCAGCGCCTTGCGGCCGTATTCCTCCGCCTCCAGATGGCCGACCTGCCAGGGGCCGTCCATCTCGTTGCCGATGCACCAGTAGCGCACGGCGTGGGGGTCGTTGTAGCCGTTGGCGACCCGCATGTCGGCGTACCTGGTGCCGGGCGCTGCGTTGCAGTATTCGACCAGGTTGGCGGCGTCCTGGATGCTGCCCGTGCCCATGTTGACGCCCAGCATGGGTTCGCTGTCGATCTGGCGGCAGAAGTCGATGAATTCGTCGCTGCCGAACTGGTTGCTTTCGACGGACTGCCAGGCCAGGTCGCGGCGCCGCGGCCGCTGCTCGCGCGGGCCGACGCCGTCTTCCCAGCGGTAGCCGCTGAGAAAGTTGCCGCCCGGGTAGCGAATGGAGCGGAAGTTGAGTTCGCGCAGCGCCGCCAGCACGTCGCGACGCAGGCCCTTTTCGTCGGCGCGCGGCGAGTCCGGCTCGTAGATGCCGCCATAGATGCAGCGCCCCATGTGCTCGGCGAAGCCGCTGAAGAGCAGGGGCGAGACCGGGCTGATGACGCGCTTGACGTCGATATGGATTTGGGCGGCTGCACTCTGCGGCATGGGTTCGTCTCCCGGCTGAAGGTCAGTCCTGCGATTATGACAGCGGTTCAAGGGCGCGCACATGCCTCCGGTCAGGGCCAGGCGCCACATGGAGTGCCGCCAAATGATTGCAGAGACTGTAGAGAACTGCGACTAGCGCAGCATCAGCTCGAAGGCGGTGAAGGACAGCGGCGGCAACAGCACCTGGCTGCCGGTCTCGATCGACTGGACGGCCAGCGTCCGCGCCACGACCCTGTGCGGGTCCTCGAAGCTGTTGACCGCTTTCGGGTCCCTGCCACTGAGTCGCCAGGCGCGGACGTTGAGCGGCCGGACGTTGTGCCAGTGGAAGCTGAGCGGGACAGAACGGTCCTGGCTGCGGTTGACGAGAAAGAGCGCGCCCAGTCGCGTTTCGGGGTCGTGCGTGGCGGAGACGTCGAG